>DASVBB010000049.1:0-4074 GCA_036376045.1 Nitrospira sp. | reverse complement strand
GCATTCCCTGCCGAATCCCGGTGGGCCACGGCTCCGTCATACATGATGGTCACGGTTTCAAATCCGCGATGCGGATGTTCGCCAACTCCGCGCGGGTGCTCCGTCGGAGAGAAGATCTGCGGGCCTGCATAGTCCAACATAAGAAATGGATCGACGACTCGATCCAGATCGTTGCTCGGAAAGAGGTTGCGCACCGGGAAGCCGTCGCCCACCATATGCGTCGATCCGGGATGATAGATGCCGGAAATGTCCTTCACCGTCGTCACGTCTGTCGCCATGATGCTCCTCCTTGCCGATTTCGATCGCCTTACCTCGCGATGTTCTCGGCCACTTCACGGTCAACTGACCATCGCCCGCCTCCGGTGACCACCAATGCAGCGGCAATGCCGATGGCCAACAAATGATATTCGTAGCCTTCACCCTTTTGCTGTCCAAACCAGTTCATGAAGAACCCGTTCGGCAAATGCACCATTGTAATGGCCCCCAGCATGATAACGGCCAGACTGGCGGCCGTGAACCTGGTGAGAAACCCAGCCAGAATCGCCAAGCTGCCGAACGCCTCGCCGATGATGACAAGAAGGGCAATGATCCATGGGACCCCCATTTTCTGGGTGAAGAAGCCCATGGTGCCCTCAAACCCGTTGCCTCCGAACCACCCCAACAGCTTCTGCGCACCGTGGGGAAACATGACCAGTCCCAGGGTCAGCCGCAGGATCAGCCCAGTCCATCCGTCGTCGGTCTGAAACAGCGCTCTCATTTCCCCACCTCCTTGTGAATGCGCTCGTACTGGCAAAGATAGTTCTAGTTAGAACCATAGTCAAGTAGGGGGCTAGTCGAGCGTCTGGCGGTACCGTTTGATGCCGACCGCCAGCGCGACCACCGCAAAAGCGACGATCTGCCAGACCTGGAGTCCCACTTCATTAAGGCCATTGCCCTTCAGCAGGATGCCCCGCACGACGCGGAGAAAATGCGTCAAGGGGAGCACCTCGCCGATGACCTGTGCCCATTCCGGCATCCCGCGGAAGGGGAACATGAACCCTGAGAGCAGGAGTGAAGGGAGAAAGAAAAAGAACGAAAGCTGCACGGCCTGAAGCTGATTTTCGGCAAGCGTCGAGAATGTGATACCCATCGCGAGATTTGCCGTGATGAACACAAACGCCACCAGCAGCAACACCCCTACGTTGCCGAGCATCGGCACATCAAAGAGGAGTCGGGCGGCAACCAGAATGAGTCCGACCTGCACGTATCCCACAAGAATGTAGGGTATGATCTTGCCCACCATGACCTCGAAGGGACGGGTTGGCATCGACAGGAGATTCTCCATCGTGCCACGCTCTCGCTCACGCGTGATGGCCAGACCGGTGATCATCACCATCGTCATCGTCAGGACCACGCCCATCAGGCCGGGGACGATGTTGTATTGCGTGATCGCTTCGGGATTGTATTGCGCGTGAATGCGCAGATCGATCGGGTCCGCGCCTGCTAACAGAAACGCGAGAGGCCCCTTAAGGTCGTGCTGCAGCGCCGTCGTGAGAACCATTCGTAGGGACCCGATCGCATTACTCGTGGCCGCCGGATCGGTCGCGTCGGCTTCGACCAGGATGGCCGGCCGCTCTCCGCGTAACAAATCGCGGGTGAAATTCTGCGGAATGTTCACCACGAATTGCACCTCTCCACGGGCAAGCACGTCGCGGCCTTCCTCCTCAGTCGCTAATTCTCGTTTGAATTCAAAGTAGTCGCTGTTCCGAATGGCATGGAGCAACGTCCTGCCTTGTGGGCCATAGTCCGCCAGTAGGACGGCGGTCGGAAGGCGTTTGGGGTCCGCATTGATCGCATATCCAAACAGCACCAGCTGCATCAACGGCACGCCGATCATCATGCCGAAGGTCACGCGGTCCCGGCGCATCTGGATGAACTCTTTCACCACAATGGCCCACAGACGCGATATTGAGAATCTGCGCGTATTCATGACGAATAATTGTCCGGCGCACGATTCATGAGGTGAATGAAGACTTCTTCAAGACCAGAGTCGATCCGATGCCATTGGTAGGGCGCGGTGCGAAATGGCGCGATGGCCGCTTCGAGCGCCTGGGCGTCGTCGCTGCTCACATGCAACCGGTTGCCGAACGCGACCGCCTGCCGCACCCCGGGATGTCTGCGCAGCTCTTCAGCGAGATGGTGCAAGTCCGGCCCGCTCACCGCCCATGTCGTGAGATGCGCTTGTGCGACGACCTCTGACACTGTGCCGTGCGTGAGCAGCCGCCCATAGGCAATGTACGCCAACCGGTGACATCGTTCGGCCTCGTCCATGTAGTGTGTCGTGATCAGAAATGTCAGCCCCTCGGCGGCGAGCTGATGGATCTGCTCCCAGAATTCCCGTCGCGCTTTTGGGTCCACCCCGGCCGTCGGCTCGTCGAGCAGGAGCAGTTTTGGCTGGTGAATGAGGCAGGCCGCCAGCGCGAGCCGCTGCTTCCAGCCGCCCGACAGGTGCCCGGCCAGCTGTTGTTGGCGCTCCGCGAGCCCTAGTCGCTGCAGACTCTGCTCGACAGCTTCCCGCCGATTCTTTACAGCGAACATGCGGGCGACAAAGTCGAGATTCTCTGCGATGCTCAGGTCTTCATAGAAGCTGAACCGCTGAGTCATGTATCCGACCTCAGCCTTGATGGATTCACTTTCTCGGATGACGTCGTACCCCAGACAGGTGCCGCTGCCCTCGTCCGCACGGAGCAGACCGCACAGCATGCGAATGAACGTCGTTTTGCCGCTACCGTTCGGGCCGAGGAACCCGTAAATCTCGCCCCGACGGACTTCGAGGCCGATTCTGTCCACGACGGTGTGGTCGCCAAAGCGTTTCGTCATGCCATGCACGTCGATGACAAGTCCAGCTTGGTCGTTCATCGGGCGGACTCAAATTGCACGTCTACCGGCTGCCCTGGATTCAGTTCTCCAGCCGCTGATGGCTCAAAAACGACTTCCACCATGAAGACCAATTTGTCACGGCTCTCCTGGCTATAGATGACTGGAGGCGTGTATTCCGCACGAGGCGAGATATAGCTGATCTTCCCTGAGTATCGTGCTGCCACTCCATCCACGCTCACCTGCGCGTCGTCGCCGGGATGAATCGTCCCGACCCGCTTCTCCGAAACGAAGGCCCGCACTTTGATGTTTTCCGGTGGCAGCAATACGACCACGGGCCGCCCGGCCGGTACCCATTCGCCCTCTCGATACAGGGTGTCGAAGACCAGTCCCGATTTCGACGCCTGCTGGCGCTTCTGCCCCAGCTCCCATTCCGCCCTGACCAGCGCCGCCTCGCGTGCCCGAACCTCGGCTTCGGCGGCGATGACTTGATCCATGCGTGAGCCGAGCAAGGCGGTATCCAGTTCCGCTTGGAGCTGCGCCACCCGCTGCCGGTCCTGATCGCGCGCCGACCGGGCGCGGTCCACCTCCAACTCCACTGCTGCACCTGGAACCGCCGTGAGACCCTCCTGCCGAACCACCTCTCGGTTGGAGAGTCGTAACGCTGCCTGCGCTTGCTTCAGCTGCGCCTTGATGGAGTCGATTTCGGTCGGGCGCTTGCCTTTTCTCGCATCCTCGAGGTTGGCGCGGGACTGGCCGAGCCGTCGCTCCGCTTCATCTCTCGCGGCCTTTTCCGAGACATGTTCCAAGGCAAACAGCGTCTCTCCGACACGGACCTGCGCCCCCCGCCGCACAGCCAAAGATTCGAGCGCGCCGGCAAAGGGCGAGGCCACATAGACGAACTCGCCTTCGACATAGCCTTGGACTCGATCGGAAGGCGGGCGTTGGCAAGCCATCAACACGACCGATGCCATGACAGCACCTGTCACACACAACCACGCCCGTGGGTCAGGCCGCTGCCGTGCGATCATGGTGTTAACCTCCGCTCTATAGCCCCCTCTAAGATGAGCCGAATGGTCGTCGAGTACCCTTTCTCCAGCGTGAGGCCGAGTTCGGTCAACTTGGACGGAGTCATGATGGCCTCGACAGCGCCAAGCAAGATTTCAATGATCAGGTGTACCGGAATGTCCTTGCGAATCAGGCCGGCGTCGCGTCCCT
>DASVBB010000083.1:0-4101 GCA_036376045.1 Nitrospira sp. | reverse complement strand
CCATCCGACTCGGTTCACGCGGACACCGGAGCCTCAAACACTACGCGACCGCGCACGAACGTCGTCAGAACGAGACCCTTCACCTTCCATCCGGCAAAGGGGGTATTGCGGCTTTTTGAACGGAATTTGCCCGGATCGACTTCCCATTGAGCCTGTGGATCGACGATGGTCACGTCGGCGTCCGCTCCCACCGCCAAGGTCCCCTTGGCAAGGCCGAACGCCCTGGCCGGGGCGGTGCTCAGCTTTTCGACCGCTGATTCCAACGACAGAATGCCTTCCTCGACCAGCGCCAGCGTCAACGGCAGCGCCGTTTCCAGTCCGACGATCCCGAAGGGCGCCTCCGTAAACCCCTGCTGCTTCTCTTGGGTCGCATGCGGCGCATGATCGGTGGCAATCACATCGATCGTGCCGTCCCGTAGTCCGTCTTTGATGGCCTGCACGTCCTGCCAGGTCCGGAGGGGTGGATTCATTTTCGCCAACGTGTTGAAGCCGCGGACGACTTCTTCGGTCAACGTGAAATGATGGGGACAGGCCTCTGCCGTGACCTTGATGCCGCGCGACTTGGCTTCGCGGACCATACGCACGGATCCCGCCGTGCTGATATGGGCCAGATGCAGCCGGGCGCCTGTCAATTCGGCCAAGGACACGTTACGTGCCACCATCACGTCTTCGGCGGCCGCGGGAATGCCGGGCAGGCCCAGCTCCGTCGAAATCAATCCTTCGTTCATGCACCCGCCTTCGGCCAGATGCAGGTCCTCGCAATGATCGACGACGGGAATGTCGAAGGCCAGGGCGTATTCCATGGCTCTGCGCATGACGAGGCTGTTCATCACCGGCTTGCCGTCGTCCGAGATGGCGACGCAGCCCGCACGACGCAAATCGCCGATCTCGGCCAACTCTTTTCCTTCCGAACCTTTCGTGATTGCACCAATCGGCAACACATTCGCCAGACCCGCCGCACGCGCCCGCTCCAGCATGAACTCCGTGATCGCCTGATTGTCGTTCACGGGATTCGTATTGGGCATGCAACAGACCGTCGTAAATCCCCCCGCCACGGCCGAAGAGGCGCCGCTCTGGATCGTCTCCTTATATTCGAAGCCTGGCTCTCGAAAATGGACATGCAGATCGACGAACCCGGGCACAACCAGCCGGTCTTTGGCCGAGACCACTGTGGCGCCGGCCGGCACGGTGACTGTCCGGCCAACCGCAGCAACCTTCCCATTGTCTATCAAGAGATCCCCGACGCCATTGAACCGCCCGGGGTCAAGAATGTGCCCGCCTTGAATCACAATTGCCATGCGCGATCGTCCTCCGGAATCAACCCTTCGCTAATTGGCGCCGGACATGAGGTAGAGAATGCCCATCCGCACGGCGACGCCGTTGGCCACCTGGTCCAAAATCACCGATGAAAGACTGTCTGCAACCTCTGGCGCAATCTCGACTCCCCGATTGATGGGACCCGGGTGCATGACGATGGCACCGGCCTCCGCCAGCTTGACGCGTTCCGCCGTCAACCCGTAGAGCCGCGCGTACTCCCGTATCGTCGGAAACAGGGCGCGGCCTTGCCGTTCCAACTGCAAGCGCAACATCATGATCACCTGCACTCCGCTCAAGGCTTCATCGAGGTTATAGAATACTTTCGCTCCCAGCTTGTCGATACCCATCGGAATCATGGTGGGTGGTCCTACGACGCGGACTTCGGCGCCGAGCTTGGCAAGCGCATAAATGTTCGACCGGGCGACACGGCTGTGGGCAACGTCGCCGACGATGGCGACTCGAAGGTTGTCGAACGATAACCCTCGTTCGCGAATCGTATACAGATCGAGCAACGCCTGGGTCGGATGCTCATGCCATCCGTCGCCCGCGTTGATCACCGAGCTTTTCACTCCCCGCGCCAACGTCTCCGCTGCACCGGCTGACGAGTGCCTGAGCACGATGATGTCGGCCTGCATCGCTTCGATGTTGCGCGCCGTATCAAGCAGCGTTTCACCCTTGACGACGCTGCTCGACGACGGAGAAAAATTAATGACGTCGGCGCTTAATCGCTTGGCCGCGAGCTCGAACGACGTCCGAGTCCTCGTACTCGGCTCGAAGAACAGATTCACGACGGTACGCCCCCGTAGAGCGGGTACCTTCTTGATCTCACGGCCCGTCACTTCTTTGAACGAATCGGCGGTTTGAAGAATCAGCGTGATCTCCTCCACCGACAAGGGGGCCAAACTCAGGAGGTCCTTTCGTTTCAGACTCATCGCGGCATCTCCTTCACGCCTTGAGGATGACGACCCGGTCGTCCTCGCCCGCTTCTTCCAGGAGCACTTGAATATTTTCTTCGCGTGAGGTCGGAATGTTTTTCCCGATATAGGTCGCCTTGATCGGCAACTGCCGATGCCCACGGTCGACCAAAACGGCCAGCTGAATTTCCGCCGGACGCCCGAGATCGATCAACCCGTCCATAGCCGCCCGGATCGTCCGTCCGGTGAACAGGACGTCGTCGACGAGCACAATGATTTTCCCTGAAATATCGAACGGCACGGACGTTCTGCGCAGAATCGGTTGCTCCTTCCGAAGTGCCAAATCGTCGCGATACAACGTGATGTCTAATTCCCCGATGGGGACGGAGACGCCTTCGATATCCTGGATGCGCCTCACCAGCCGGTGAGCCAGATGGACGCCGCCGGTGCGGATGCCGACCAGGCCAAGATCCTTTACACCCTTGTTCCGTTCGAGCACTTCATGCGCAATTCTCGTCATAGCCCGCGCCATGTCGCCGGATTCCATGACAAGCCGTTCCTGTTGGCGGCCATGCTGGGTGGACGGGCTCATCCGTGATTCAGGCATAAAAAAACCTCCTCATCACGTTTGATGAGAAGGTCGTGGGTTGTCGCCAGGCGACGAGCCATGTTGGACTCCTTGCTCACCTCTCAGGATGAGCGTTAAAGGTTGCGGTATCTTACTGAGCGGGCCGCAAAGCTGTCAAGCGACCTGTCGAATGTGCAGTAATGTCGGTTCTGTTTGGAAGACGAACTGTCTGCGATACCACGCTGACCCCCTACAGGGCGCGGACAAAGTACAACGTCAGGTCGTCCTTCAGCCTGGCGTTTGGCAGGATTGTTCGGTGCATGCGAAACGTCGGCAGGTGCTCCACACGATCCTGCCAGACCACCCCGAAACCAGACCCCTTCCAGCACTCGTTCAGGCTTGCCGGTCCCGTGACGAACGCCCCTCCGCCGGCCCGAAGGGCACGCCGAAGCTCCGTGACTGCGGCGACCAACGACGCTTGCCCGCCGAGCGGCATCCAGCAGTAGGCCACATCAATACCCTGCGCGTCGAAGTGGCTCGATGCCCGATCCGTCTGAATGAACCGAATCCGCTTGAGCCACTCCCATCTCCCTAATTGCGCACAGATCGTCCAGAGCTGTTGCGCCTGTTTTTGCGCAAATGCCGCTTCCCGGACCACAACCGTGTAATCCCGCGGCCGGTCAAAGGCAATGCACGTCGCGATGACAGCATCTCCATTTTGGATCAACACCTGGTTCGCCTGCGCCAGGAGACGGCCGATCTCCCGATCCTGCTCGGCTAGGTCCTCAAGATAGTCCGCAACGAACGGCTGTGCAGCCAGCTCGCTAATCGAAGCGTCATCCTCCGGATACAGCAACACAGCCCGATAGGCTTGATCAGGCGCAATGTGAGGTATTCCCCCGACAAATACTGAACGCCAGTCGACGGGACTCAAGGGGGGAGACGAAGCAGAGACATCGCCGGCGACGGGCGCCGGCAAGGTTGTGCCGAGCACGGTCTCTCTATCGCGATCTCTCAAGACAATCCGTTTATCGATGACGTGCACGCTCCGGTCGCATGGAGGAAATGCGCGGCGTTTCGGATTCATGTAGGGCAACCCGGCCGGGTCATCGGCAAGAGTCAGCCTCTCCAATTCAGGCCCCTGAACGGTCAGAGCCGCCCCGGTTGAACGGTCGAAGTAGCGCTGGGGAGGATTCGCTGAAGGGAGCCATTGGACTTGATGGGCCTGCGCAGGATCCATGAACAGGGTCAACACATCCTGGCCGGGCGGCGCATAGGGGCTGAAGAAACTCTTGAACAGGC
>DASVBB010000077.1:0-2129 GCA_036376045.1 Nitrospira sp. | reverse complement strand
TCGTCGAGTACCCTTTCTCCAGCGTGAGGCCGAGTTCGGTCAACTTGGACGGAGTCATGATGGCCTCGACAGCGCCAAGCAAGATTTCAATGATCAGGTGTACCGGAATGTCCTTGCGAATCAGGCCGGCGTCGCGTCCCTTGCCGAAAAGAGCGGCGACATGACGACGGATCAGCCGGCGTCGGCGATGTTCGACGGTCCGGAAGAGATCGGGCGTCTCACGACCCAAATCCCGGACGAAGGAGGGGTGGATCTCGGCCGTATGCCGCTGCACGCGCTGGAGAAACCGATGGATCGCTTCCTCGATATCAGCGGAGGCCTCCGATGCCACGCGGCTGAGGTCCTTCTCCACTTCATTGAATTTGTTTTTGAGCACGGCTTCCACCAGCAACGCCTTGCTTGGGAAAGAGGTATAGAGCGTCTTCTTGCTCATCCGCAGCTCGGCGGCAAGATCGTCCATGCTGACCCTTCTGAAGCCGTGAAGGAAAAATTGCCGCCTCGCGACAGCAATCATGCGCGGGACGGCTGCAGCACCTGCCGATTGCTCTCGAGGCGAGTGACGCATGGCCGAAGACACTCCGGAAACTTCCAAAGTACTACAAGTTTCCTATTTGAGATGTCAATGTCGAGCCACCGAAGTCAGCGCCAATCTCCCCCGTTCTCCTCTTTCTGACGCGCGGGGTGCGATGACGGGGTCCCTTCGCTGACGGGAGACGCGTGAGTCTATTTTCTTTCTTTGATGGCCCGCTGGACTTCCCGGCCGGCCTCGCGGGTTTTGATGGTCTCGCGGCGGTCGTAGAGCTTTTTGCCCTTGGCAAGGCCCAGCTCCACCTTGGCGTAGCCGCGCTTGGAGAAGTAGATGCGGAGAGGAATCAGGGTCAGCCCTTTTTGCTGAGTCTTGCCCAACAACTTGTTGATCTCTATTTTGTGCAAGAGCAACTTCCGGACTCGCGTGGGTTCGTGATTCATGATGTTGCCGTGACTGTAGGGACTGATGTGACATTGATGCAGGAACACTTCGCTTCCCCGCACAGAAGCATAACTGTCTTGCAGGTTCACCCGGCCTTCGCGCAAGGATTTGACCTCGGTGCCTTGCAGCATGATGCCGGCTTCGTAGCGTTCCTCGATGAAATAATCGTGAAAGGCCTTGCGGTTTGTCGCTACGACTTTTTCCGCGTCCTTTGTGCGCTCTGTCATAGGATGATCTCCGGGACTTCACCCGCTTGACCTGACGCCGCCTGCCGCCTAAGATTCGCCATGCGTCCTGCTGGTTCCCTCGATTCGTTCGGTGTCATTCTCTCGGGGCTCTCGAAACGCCTCGGCTTACAGTCCCACTTATTTGAGCTGCGTCTCCAGCAGCACTGGTGCGATATCATCGGGCGGCCGATTGGCGCTCACACTTGGCCTGCACAAGTCCGTTTCAAAAAGCTGTACCTTATTGTCAGGAACTCCGTGTGGCTGCAGCAACTCATTTTTTTAAAGCCCACGTTGCTGGCCACACTCAACGAGCGGGCGGGTTCGGAAATGATTACGGACATTGCTTTCCGCGTCGGCGAGATTCCTCCCGATGCCCAACGCGAAGCCGGGAGTCCTTCGCTTCAGAAGGTCACGGTGAGTGAGGCGGCGCTGACCGAAGCCAATGCCCATGCCGCCGCTGTCCAAGATCCTGAGCTGAGACACCGTTTAGCCACTGTCATGGCAGAAGCCTTTTCTCGGTCAATGCTTAAGGATGACGGGCCACCGTCTCCTTGAACAATTGTCGTGAATACGCCGCGGTGTCTGCAGAATCCGCCCCATCCACGATCGGACCGATCCGTCCCTCTTCCTCGGTATCCGTCAACCGGTAAAAGCCGCGGAGCGCCCGCTTGAAGCCGTCGCGAACCTCCCGATCCTCACCGCTCAAATATTTCTGGAGAATCGGCGCCTCGGCCCAGGCATCGTGGGTGAAAATATAAATGGTGATCTGCCGGTAGCGGCCGGACGGATCATCTGGGGTCGTCGGCCTGATCTTCATCGATCCAAAGTTCCTCGTCTCGCGGCCAACCTTCCGAAACCGCTCGATCAGCGTTTCGATTTCGGTATCGCTCGTCCACGCCGGGACGTGCACGGAAACGGCCGTGCCTTCCTGA
>DASVBB010000066.1:0-47650 GCA_036376045.1 Nitrospira sp. | reverse complement strand
CATGGAAATCATAGGTTCTTTCTTTTTCATAACAACTGTGGGTCGGCGTGGGCAAATGAATTTCCTAGGGAATAATTTTGGGAAAGGGGGCGAAGTAACCGGAGGATTACTGCTTAGGGATGTTCTGCTGTAGCTGGGCGATTAAAGTTGCAACCTCCGCGGATACGTCGTGCAATTCTTTGAGCATGGCGGCCTCAGACGTTTCCGTACCGAACTTCAAGAACACCCACGCCTGGTCATGGGTGCGCCGAGCAAAGCCAATGTGCACATATCTGTTGCGAATCTTCGCCAACTCGCCGATCCGTTGTAAGTGGGCGCTGATGGCCTGCAACTTGGCGTTGCCGTTCTCGGCCAGCTTCTGGAGGTCTTTCACGAGGTGGCCCAACGTGTCGCCGCCCCGTTCTTGAATCGCTGCTGGCAACGTGGCACCAGGTGTTGCTCGCCTATAGGCCACGATCAGTTGGTATTCCAGCTGCGCGAAATGGACGACGGCGCGGCCCAGCACTTCCAGGATTGCTGGAGAGGGAATATCGGGCAGGCGCACGTACACCTGGCCCGCCGTGCGCAAGGGCAGTGCCGACACCTGATTGCCGCCTGGTTCAGTCACAGTGCTGCCCGAAAAGTTGTTGCCGCATACATGCTCTCCTAACGCCTACACAGCGCCTACATGGGTGTTTTGGCGGTTTGGCTATTTCTCCTAACTTGTTGTTTTATTGGTGCGCCCGACAGGAGTTGAACCTGTAACCCCCAGATCCGTAGTCTGGTGCTCTATCCATTGAGCTACGGGCGCTCGCCAGAGAGGCTATGAGTGCTCAGTGCTGAGTTTGAGTTGTTGGCACGAAGGGCGCTAATGGTCAGGCGGGAAACCGCAGCGACCTGCTACTGAACTCAGAACTCAAGACCCGGAGCTGTTACGCAGCAGTCAGCGGTTATACAGGGCGGGAGGTTGACTGGTCAAGGGTGCGTAAGTGAAGAGCGTTCTAGTATAGGGGTTTGCTCACTTCCGTTGAATGCAGGCTTTCAACGCCGGCGTTATTGAGCGCCGTGACTACAAAGTAATAGGTGATGCCGCCCGTGAGATTCCCAACGGTGTAAGTCGTCGCTGTTCCAACCGAGACCGGCGCGCCGTACGTGCCCGGTTGCGTCCCCATATAGACGTTGTACCCTGCCAGGTCTGTCTCCGTGTTCGCTGTCCAGGTCAGTGTCGCCGTCCCGCTCGTGGTCGGCGGTGTCACCGTGAGGATGACGGGAATCATTTGAGGACTATTTGATGACCCCGACGCATTGACGGTGATTGCCGTGCTGTAGGACCCGGCCGCCAAGCCGATGGTCGAGACGCTCGCGCTGATGCTATCAATCCCGGTCGTCGTTGTTCCGCCCGTCACATTGAGCCCGAGCCATGCGGCGGTTTCGGTCAGCGTCCACGTCAAGGTCCCCCCGGTCGGGTTGGACACCGTGATGGGTTTAGCCAGTGGCGAAGGGCCTCCCTGCACGCCGGAAAAACTCAAGCTCGTCGGATTGAGAAAGATGCTTGGCGTGGCAGTGCTCGTACTCGTGGGCGTGACACCGGCGCCTGCAACATTCAACGTGACTAGAACAGCGCTGCTTTGTGAGCCAATGGTAATGCGGACAGTTCCGCTATAGGTTCCCCCCGACAAGCCTGTCGTGTCGACCTGGACAGCGATCTGATCCTGCTCGCTCGTAATTGTTCCCGAGCCCGGAGTGACGGACATCCATGCTGCATCGCCTGAAGCCGTCCAGGTTTTAGGAACGAGAGATTTTTTACCAGCCGCTTTGAATTTGACCGTCTGAGAGGGAGGCGTGGGCGTTGTAGCGGAGGCGCTATAGCTGAGTGTCGTGGGTGAGACAGGAAAGGCCAGTCCTTCCGATGCCATCGCCATAACACTTGCGCTAAGAATAACGGTGAGACGCACAGCGATGATAAATGCCGGCATGTGTACGTACTCCATGGCTGCCTCCTATTGCCCTCGGTGGAGCATAAGCAACGCACATGCCACTCCGGCATGGAGACACCTTGTCCGGTCGAGAGGCAAATTCCCTTGAAATCTTCACAAATAGGCATCGCCTGGTAAAAATCCTCTGTAGGGACGAGCAGCCGTCGTTGTGCAGCCTTGAGCATCTCTGAACGGATTAAAAGATCGACAAAATAATGTTCAGATTCGCAAAACTCCAGTAGGATAGGGCCTATCGTTCTCTGGAGATCTTGTCGGTATGCCAAACCTCCATGTCGTGACGGATAGCGCTCTTCCCGCTGTTATTGGCCATCGTGCGGAGTTTCCGGTCAAGTTGGTCGTCCAATGGTGTGTCGGAATTCTGGCAGCCTTTGCGTTGGGCAGCTGGCTCGTCTGGTGGTCGGCGATGGTCCAGCGTACCTTTACACTTGAAGACATCCGGTCGGCCTGTCAGCGGGTGATGCCGGAATCCGTGGACCGCTGCGTGGATACGGTCACCATCCAACGGGGAGGTGCCCGGCGATGAGTCAGTGGCGCATTCCGATGGCCGCCGTTCTGTGGGCGACCCTCTTCCTCGTCGTCGTCGAGAGCCAGGTGGCGTATGCGCAGGATACGCCTGAAGAGCGGCCGAGGTTCGAGTTCGGTCTTGCCGGCTGGGTCATGACCCAGGGGCAAACCACATGGGCGCACAATGCATCGTCGATTCCAGGACTCGGGAACCCGACCTCGAAGCTGACCTATAAAGACGTCGGGACCAATATGGTGGAACTCACGGCCAAGCTGTGGGTTACTCGCAGGTTGTTTGCGCGGCTGACCGGCGGGTACGGGGTCATTGGCGGAGGACGTCTGACTGATAATGACTATTTGTCTGTCGATGGCGGAGCGCCGTCCTCACAGACGTTCAGCGATATCAAGGGCAACAACACGTGGTATCTGAATGCAGACTTCGGCGGGCGGGTGGTGGAGTTCCGGAACTCTCGGGGCTATCTGGATGTCTTCGGTGGCTACCAGTATTGGTATCAGCGGTATACGGCCAATGGGCTCGGGCAGACGGTATGTACGCCGGCCGGCCAAACTGTGGATCTCGATCCAGCGCCCGGCAACCAGCCGCTGTGTAACCCGAATTCGTCGGTGAGCAGCTCGATACCGGTTATCACCAACACGACGCAGTGGCACTCCATCCGCGTGGGCGGCACCGTCGAATACCGATTCACGCGCCGGCTCAGTGTGCAAAGCACGATTGCGTTTATTCCGGTCAGTATCCTCGACAATAGCGATGTCCATCATTTGCGCGCGGACCTGAGTCAGAATCCCAGCTTGTCGATGTTAGGATATGGCATCGGTGCCGATGCGGATATCGGTGCGCGGGTGATGATTGTCAAGAATCTATTCGCCAGCGTCGGCTACCGGGTGTGGTGGAACCGGATGATTGATGGCAACGTGACCTTTCACGATGCCAATGGGCTCACGGACGAATTTCCGCTCACCGAGTTTCAAACCTTCCGGCATGGCCTCACGTTTGGCTTGAACTACTCCTTCTAAGCCGAAGTTTATTAAGCGACATTCAAGTCAGATTTTTACCGACGTCGACCCGATGGCATGGTCTCGTCTTCGTAACGGGCAAAGAGCCGTCGGGCTTCGGGATGCAGGTGGCTGGGATGTCCGTAGGGAATGCCGATGGTGCGGAAGAGTGGGGTCAGTTTGCCGTCTGGATGGAGATAGCCCGCGCGTAGCGGGACGGTTCGTTTGCTGTGTTTGATTAAGCGGCAGGGGGTCGTTCGGATAGATGTGAGCCAGTTGGCAATATCGTGCGGGTTCCCGATGGAGGCGGAGAGAAGCAACAGCCTCGCTTGAGAGGGGCAGAAGATGATGGTTTCTTCCCAGACGACTCCGCGCTCGGGGTCCGCCAGGTACTGAGATTCGTCCATGATGACGAGTCCCAGCGTATCAAGACGCAGATCGATTTCACCTCCGGCGGCATCATAGAGCAGATTCCGCAAGATCTCCGTGGTCATGATCAATAGCGGCGCTTGTCCATTGTCGCGGCGATCGCCGGTCAGGATACCGACGCGTTCTGCGCCGAAGATCCGGCAGAATTCCGTGTACTTCGTATTCGACAGTGCCTTGAGCGGGGAGGTGTAGATCACCGTTCGGTTTTCCTCCATGGCGCGCCGTGCCGCTTCCACGGCCACGTATGTTTTTCCGCTTCCTGTCGGCACGCTCACGATAACATCTCCCTGTTGAAGCTGGGCCAGCGCCTCGTCCTGCCATGGGTCGGGAACAAATGGTTGTGGCGCAGGAACACCGAGGCCTTCCAGCCAGGCGCCCAAGGTGACAGCGGGCTCGTGATGGTCCGGCTCGTGATGCGAAGGATGCGGTCGGCCCTGAGGCGATGGTCTCGGTCGGTCTGTGCCTTGACGGTGAGGAGGAGGCTGTTGAGGCTTCTCCTGTCCCTCTCCGATCAAGACCATCAAGTCCGATTCAAAACCCTGACGGTTTTCTGCGGAGTGGCGCAGCAGGAGTTCGATCAGGCGGCGCTTGCCGGCCCGGAAGTGGCGGTGCACCCGCCCGCGGGCCAGGCGATGCAGAAGGGCTATTGGCTGCTGGACTAGGAGCTTTTCGAGTTCTTCGGTCGTCATGCAGGCCGCCGAGCCTCCTTCATGGTAATTCTTCCAACACACCGCGGCGCAGCATCGCAATCGCCTGGGAGGCGCAATCCGCCAGTGAGGGGTGCGTGTCCCGAAGTCCGTGGACCTGCGACAGAAACTCCAGTGTGCGTGCCAACAATCGATAGATGTCGCCTTCCGCCATCGTGGTTTTCTTGCAGAGCCCGATCCAGGTCAGAGTCGGGTCCGAGATCCATTGCTCCGTGACCGCGGCGATGTCCGCCCGCAGTAGCGGAGGATCTTCATACGGGGAGAGGGACTCGGCCAATTTGCGCACTTGCGCCAAAAGCGAGCCCAACCCCGGGCTGATGCGTGGGAACGCGCCCGGGCGATCGTCGTCGTGCGCGATGCTCGACATCACCGCGGCGAGCAGCGCCGGCGAGGCGCCGCTGAAGGCCTCGGCACGAACCAATTCAGTGATCAAGAGTGAATGGTCGATGCGGATGAGCCTGGCCCAATCGCCGGCTTCTGTCAGACGGGCGGTGGGCGACAAATACCCGAATTGCTGTAAAGCATCGATCTTCTCCTGAAAGCGGTGCCAGAGACTGGTCCTGAGTGCCTGAATCGCTTTCATGTGGCGCTGCTGTTCCTGGCGGAGCTTCGACGCGTAGGCATGATCCTTCTGACAGGCGGAACGGGACGGGCAGGTCGGACAGGAAAAATCACCCAAGGTCTGCACGATAGCGTCCGGAATCAACTCTTCTTTGGGAACAAGAATCGGAAGGACCGGCAGGCGCGGCGGCAGTTCCTCCAGTTCGCGAAGGAGTTGCTCGATACTTTCCGGAGTGGCCCAAGGATAGACGGGTGCCTCTGCGCAGTCCAGCATGTGGTCGAACACTTCCGTGACGATGGCCGCGGGACATTCGGTGATGGCACCGCCGGGCCGCAACAGCGTCACCATCGGACTTTTCTGCCCCTTGCTCCGGTATTGTCTCAGCACCACGCCCCGGCTCTTGGAGAGGCCAGCCACGCGTCCCGGAGTGAGGAAATGAAACCGGGCCGCGACTTCGGGCGGCTCATGTCTTCTCAGGGGGGCCTTGTGAGTCCGCTGCCGTCGGACGTGATCGAACAGCTGCCACTGGGTAATCCAGTCGGTGCACACCCGGGGACCGTAAGGCTCGAGCTGCCGGTGCACCTCGTCCAACTTCTGTTCTAATACCTCGGCCCGCTGATTGAGTTGAAACTGCGCAAAACTCTTCGCCAGGATGGGCTGCATCTGATCGAGGGGGTGGGCCTTGAGCAGATTCAACACCATGGGATAGCTGATCACGAACTGGCTGTTGATGGCCTCGGGCTGCCCGGTGAGTCCCTTTGTGATCACGCCCAACTCGATATACGGCGATGGGGTGACGATGGCGAACCCCACGAGATCTTTTCCTCGCCGGCCGGCGCGTCCAGAGATCTGTTGCACCTCGCCGATGGTGAAGTCCGTGAAGTCCCGTGCTTTCCTGATGCTGGATTGGGTGATGATCACCGTCCTGGCCGGGAAATCGACGCCGGCCGCCAGCGTGGTGGTGGCAAAGACAGCATCGAGGCAGCCGTTGCGCATCAATTCTTCCACCGCGATTTTCCAGGAAGGGAGGTGCCCGGCGTGATGGGCGGCGACGCCGATGCGCTGGACGGTCGGAATGAGCGGATGGTCGGCGATGCTCGGGTATTGACTGATCACTTGCTCGAGGACTTTGGCGATCGCCTCTTGCCTGGCAGGAGGCAGAAATGAGCGGGTATGGTCGAACGACTCCATCGCTTCGTCGCACGCGCGTCTGGACGTCAGGAACACGATGGCCGGAGTGAGGTGTTTCTGCCGGAGGGCGTCGATGAGATCAACCGGGTGAATCGACGGAGGCATTCAGCTTCATTCCCTTTGAAATGACGACGATGCCGGATTCCGTGACATTGAAACGTTGGGCATCGGCAGCGCGATCGTATCCGATCTCGGTTTTTGGCGGAATGTCGACGTCTTTATCGATAATGGCGCGTTTGATACGGCAGTGTTCGCCGATCACCACATTCTCCATAATCACAGATTCACGGACATCCGCATGGTCCTGCACCCGCACATTCGGAGAAAGGACGGATGTTTGCACGCGTCCCCCAGAGATGATGCACCCCCCGCAGACGATCGAGTCCAAGGCGACGCCCATGCGGCCGCCCTGGTAGTCTTGCGCGAATACGAACTTGGCCGGCGGGAACTGGCCTTGATAGGTGCGGATGGGCCACTGTTGGTCGTATAGGTTGAACAGCGGATCCACGGCCACCAGGTCGAGATTTGCCTCCCAGTAGGCGTCCAATGTTCCGATGTCGCGCCAGTATTTGACGGCCTTCTTGTTGGCGTCCTGGAAATTGAAGGCGTAGACCCGTCGGGAGCCGATCATGCGAGGGATGATGTTCCGGCCGAAATCGTGCGGCGTGTTCTCCTGCGCGTCCGCGATCAATTCTTCCCGCAGACTCTTGGCGCGAAAGAGATAAATGCCCATCGAGGCGAACGCTTTAGAGGGATCGCCGGGGATGTGGGTCGCGTTGGCGGGTTTTTCGTTGAATTCCTTCACTGCGAAATCTTCATCGACGCTCATAATACCGAACCGCTTCGACTCCTCGATCGGAATGTCGAGCGCCCCCACGACCACGTCCGCGCCCTTGGCGATGAGCCAATGGAACATTTCCATGTAGTTCATTTTGTAGATGTGATCGCCGGCGAGGATGAGGACGTATTCCGGTTGGTCGGTATCGAGTAGAAACAGATTTTGATACACCGCGTCGGCGGTGCCCCGATACCATTCTTCGCTGATCCGTTGCTGCGGCGGGATCGACGCGATGAATTCGCCCAGTTCGGCGTTGTAGACGTCCCAGCCAGTGCGGATGTGTCGGTCAAGGGAATGTGATTTGTACTGGATTAAGACGGCGACTTTACGCAGCCCGGAATTCAGGCAATTGCTCAGCGTGAAGTCGATGATGCGGTATTTCCCGCCGAAAGGAACGGCGGGCTTGGCCCGGTGTTCGGTAAGCGGATGCAATCGTTCGCCGCGGCCTCCGGCCAGGACCATCGTAAAGATATTCTGCATGGCCCGGATTGTAGCAGGAACCCTCAGCAAATAGAAAGAAAGCGAATCCGTTGACATCCGCGGAGGAGCGGTTGATACTACGAACGGCGATGGTCGTTGCTTATCCAAGCGGTGGGTTAAAGGGGTGGATATGAAAGAGGATGTGCTGGTTTCGTCCCTGACGAAAAAAGGTGTTGCGGCCTCCAAGAAAAAGTCGGCCTCGGAGGATGAAGAAGGTCTCCAGTGGCGATTGGAGCACCTCGAATCGCAAATGCGAAAGCTCTCCGAACTGGTTCGGGACCACGCGGAAGACGTCGACCGGTTGGTCCGCATCGTGGCGGAAGATCGTAATGCGATCCGCCAGCAATTGTTGCGCAAGCATCATGAGCAGGTGCGTGTACGCAAGCACTTGCGCGCGTCCAACTCGAAGCCCGGCCTGGATCTGTAGTTGCCTGCCCAATCCGCTCTTCGTCCGATCAAGTGCTGCATCGCCCTCAACTGCGTAGGGGTGTCGCAACTAAGTGCTGATTTATGCTCGGATTATTTGCATCATGGGTAGGACACTGTATAATGCAGCTGTTCTAGACTTGAGGTGGGTTCCATGATCGCCTCGACGCGCACCGGTCGTCTGCGAGGAACCATACGTGTTTCGGAAAGATAGGCGATGGGTCTCCTTCTCGATCGCGGTGCTCGCCGGTCTGCCCCTCTTCTTACCGTCTTCAATCCCAGCGGCACAGCCCGGCCCTCCGGCCGTTGAGTCACGCACGCCGACCTCGATCCGTCTCAGCCTCACCGAGGCGCTGAGCCTGTTTGTGCAGCAGAATCTCGACGTGTTGATCGCCAAGTACGGCATCGAATACAGCAAAGGACAGCAGATCACCGCCAGGCTGTTTCCCAACCCGGTCATGTCGATCGGGAACCTGGCCTCGTTCACACAGGGGCATACGGCGGGCAACAGCGGGCAAATCTTTATCCAGGCGCAGCAGCTGTTCGAACTGGCGGGTAAGCGCGGCTACCGGATTGAAAGCGCGGGTTTCGGCGCGCAGTCCGCCGAAGCGGCCTTTGAGGATGCCGTTCGTCAGCTGGGTTTCACCGTCAAGGACAGCTACTACCGCGTGCAGCTGGCGCAGCGCCGGCTGGCGCTTGCCGAAGAAAATCGCGACCGGTTTTCCCGCATTCTCGACATCAATACAATCCGCTTCAAAAAGGGCTATATCGCCGAAGTCGACCTCATACGCATCCGGCTGCAGACGGTCGATTTTCATTCCCAGGTCATTCAGTCCTTGCAGGAAGCGGAGACGGCCCGCGGCGACCTGCGTCAGCTGCTGCGCCTTTCGCCCGGCACCACGCTTGAACTGACGACGGATTTGGAGTTCAGGCGCATCGACCCTGAAATCGGCAAGCTGCGGGTCGTGGCGGTTGACGTGCGGCCCGACGTGCGGTCGAAACGCTTCACCCATTCTCAACGGGAAGCCGATCTGCGGTTGGCGAAAGCGTACCGCGTGCCAGACCTGACCGTGGGGACGGGATATGCCATTCAAGGCGCTCAAGGTCCGGACAATCCCCAACAGTGGGCGCTGAACTTCGGGATGCCGCTTCCCCTCTTCAATCGCAATCAGGGCGGTATCCGCCAGGCCGAAGTGGCGGTCCAAACCGCCGAAGCCGACTTGAATAAGGCCCTCAATGTGGTTGAGAATGAAGTGGAAGTCGCCTACCGTAATCTCATGCAAAGCCGGCGATTGGTGGAAGCCTACGTAGGAGGAGTGCTGGACGATGCGCGCGCCACCTTCACGATTGTCGAACGAGCGTATGAACGTGGAGGGGCCACCATTCTCGACCTGCTTGACGCCGCGAGAACGTCGCGCACGATTCAACAGAATTACATCGAAGCGTTGTTTAACTACCAACGGAACGTACTGCAATTGGAATCGGCGGTCGGCCAAGAGATTGTCTCATGATGACCATGATGACCTCCGTGAACAGATCCCTGTGTTCGGTGCTGGTCCTGGCCCTGCTTTGGCTCACCGCCTGCGGTAAGGGAGACCAGCCGGCCAATTCGGACGCTGCGATTCCCCCGCACGGCAAAACCGGCGTGCTTCCTCACGACGCCGGCCCCCGGGTCGAAACCGGCATCGTCGACTACGGCGGCATGCAGCAGGATCTGAGTCTGTCCGGCAAGATCGCGTACGGCGAGGACAAGTACTCCAAAATCTCATCGCCGCTGCAAGGGCGCGTGGTCGAGGTTCGGGCCCACTTGGGCGACCGAGTGAAGGCCGGAGCGGTTCTGCTGGTCGTCGACAGTCCGGACATTGCGCAGGCCTATTCGGAGTACGTCAAGGAAGACTCGGATTTGCAATACGCCACCCGCTCCGCCGAGCTGGCGAAGGACCTGTATTCGAACAAGGCCCTGCCGCTCAAGGACCTGAAGCAGGCTGAGAATGAGTTGGTGAAGGCGAGGGCTGAATTCCGCCGCGCCAAAGAGCGGTTATTGTCCCTGCGTGTTCCGGCCGAAGAGTTGAACAAGCCGCTCGACAAGCAACAGATCACGTCCCGCTTTGAAATGAAGAGCCCGTTGACTGGAGTCGTGGTCGAGCGGATGGTGACCCCTGGGCAATCGGTCGGAGGTGACGTCAACCAGGTGCTGTTTACCGTGGCCGATCTCGACATGCTGCAGGTCGTCGCAGATGTGTACGAACGGGATCTGGCATTGGTGAAGGAAGGGCAGTTCGCCAAGGTCAAGGTCGAAGCCTATCCCGACGTCGATTTTCCTGCGACCGTCGCATCGGTGGGCGACGTCGTCGATCCGGCCAGCCGTACCATCAAGCTGCGGGCCTGGGTAAACAATCAGGACCATCGCCTGAAGCCCGAGATGTTTGCCCGACTGCACATTCAGGTGGGCGACGCGACGAGGATCCTGGTCGTCCCGAAAGAGTCGGTCCTGGAATCGGACGGCAAGCAATTCGTGTTCGTTGTCGAGGAACCCAATCGGTACGTCAAACATGAAGTCAAGGTTTCGAATTTCACCCCCGATCAGATGCGCGTGCTTGAAGGGCTGACGCCTGGCCAGCGGATCGTGACGAAAGGCGCGGTGTTGATCAAAGGCCAAGAAGTCAAAGGCGGCTGAACGGGTGCACCCTCCTGTTCCCCCAGTTTCCCGGGTCCATTAGATATAGATGATTGCCCGTCTCGTCGAGATGTCCCTCGTCCAGCGCATCCTGCTGTGCGCGTTGGGACTCGCGCTCCTGTTCGGGGGACTCTATTCGTTCCATCTGCTCGACATCATCGCGTACCCGGACCCTTCTCCTCCCATGGTCGAGTTAATCACCCAGAACCCGGGGTGGTCGGCCGAGGAGATTGAACGGCAAATTACGATTCCTATCGAAGTGGCGCTCACCGGCATGCCGGGACTCACCGACATCCGCTCGCTCTCGATTTTCGGCCTCAGTGATATCAAGGTCTATTTCGATTTCGGTACCGACATTTTTAGGGACCGCCAGGAGGTGCTCAACCGCGTGGCCTCGGTGGAATTTCCGCCCGGCGTCCAACCGGCGCTGTCTCCGTGGTGGGCTATCGCCGAGATTTACCGTTATGAGCTGACCGGCGAACCGGGGATCGGCCTCACGGAATTAAAAACCATACAGGACTGGCAGGTGCGGCGAGCCTTCCGCCGCATTCCCGGCGTGATCGATGTCACGGCGTTCGGCGGGACGACCAAGGAATACCATGTCGATATCGATCCCGGTCGGTTGATTAGTTACGGTGTCAGTCTCTCGCAGGTGATGACTGCCCTGCAGAACAGCAATGCGAACGTCGGCGGCAATTACCTCACCCTGGGCGCGCAGAATTACAACGTGCGGGGCGTCGGCCTGATCAACGGGATCGAAGACATCGAGAACGTGATGGTGGCGCAAAAAGAGGGGACGCCGATTTATGTGAAAACCCTCGGTAACGTCAATGTCGGCAGCCGCATCCGTCTTGGGAAAGTCGGCATCGATGATCGGGACGACGTCGTGGAAGGCGTGGTATTGCTGCAGCGAGGCTACAAAGCCATGCCGGTGCTCGACAAGGTCAGGGAAAAGGTGGACGAGCTCAACGGCTGGAAGCTGCCGTCCGGTATGAAGGTCAAAACCTTCTATGACCGTACCGCCTTGATCAACACGACGGTCGAAACGGTCACGGATATTCTGATCAGCGGGATGGTGCTCGTCTTCGTATTGCTGTATGCGTTTCTGGGGAATTTCCGAGCGGCGGGCATCGTCGCGCTGACCATTCCGATGTCGCTCTTGTTTACCTTCGCGATGATGGTCTTGATCGGCCAATCGGCCAACCTCATTTCCCTTGGTGCGATCGATTTCGGCATCATCGTGGACGCCACCCTGATCATGGTGGAGAGTATTTTCTTTCACCTTGCTCATGCGAAAACGCCGGGCCTGACAGTGCACCAACAGATCGTCCGGGCCGCGCGGCAGGTGGGCCAGCCGATCTTCTACTCCACCACGATCATCGTGGTCGCGTTCATTCCGTTGTTTACCATGACCGGTGTGCCCGGGAAGATCTTCGCGCCGATGTCCATTACCTATGGGTTTGCGCTGCTGGGGGCGCTGCTCATGGCTTTCACGCTGGCTCCCGTGCTCTGTTCGTTCCTCTTGACGGGTCCGATCAGCGAAGACGACACGATGCTGGTGAAGCCGCTCAGGAGGATGTACCAGCGCACACTCGAATGGGCGCTCGACCATCGGCAAGTGGTGGTGGCGCTCGCCGCGGGATTGCTGATCGTGGCCCTCGTGGCGCTGCAATTTCTCGGCGGTGAGTTCATGCCCGCTCTCGAGGAAGGCAATCTCTGGGTCCGGGCCACGATGCCAGTGGATATTTCGTTCGATCAGGCGGCCCGGCTCGCCAGCGACATCCGGACCATGTTCCGCCAGTCGCCAGAGGTGACCACGGTGGTGTCCCAACTTGGACGACCGGACGACGGCACGGACCCCACCAGTTTTTTCAACGCCGAATTCCTGGCCAACCTGAAACCGCAGGCGGAATGGCGCCGCGGGCTCACGAAGGACGACCTGGTCGAGGAGATCGAGATGCGCTTGAAGACCATTCCGGGGGTGATTTTCAATTTTTCGCAAGTCATTCAAGACAATGTGGAAGAGGCCATGTCCGGCGTCAAAGGTGAGAATTCCATCAAGCTGTTCGGCGCTGATCTGAAAACGATGGAAACGCTGGCCGGTCAGATTGAAAAGCAGATGCACCAGGTCCGTGGTGTCAAAGACCTGGGCATTTTCCGCCTCCTGGGCCAACCCAATCTCTTGATCAAAGTCGACCGGCAGGCAAGCGCCCGCTATGGGCTTCAAGTGTCCGATGTGAACGCGGTGGTGCAGGCCGCGATTGGCGGCCAGGGGGTGACGCAGGTCTACGAAGGCGAGCGTCTCTTCGATCTCGTCATCCGGTTTCTGCCGGAGTACCGGCAGGATGTCGAGGCGATCAGCAACATCCTCGTCAGCACGCCGGACGGAGCCAGAATTCCTCTCAAGCAAGTGGCGACGATTGCCACCCAGACCGGCGCGTTCATCATCTATCGTGAAAACAACGAGCGTTATATTCCGATCAAGTTCAGCGTGCGTGATCGCGACCTGGAAAGCACTGTCGAGGAGGCCCAGGCGCTCCTCGCCAAGACCGTCACGCTGCCCGAGCGATACCGCATGGAGTGGGCAGGACAGTACGACCAGCTCAAGGACGAGCAGAAACGGCTGGCCAAAATTGTCCCGTTGAGTCTGTTGCTGATCCTCCTACTGCTCTATATCACGTTCGATTCGCTCAAGAACGCGCTGCTGGTCCTTTCCGCCGTGCCGTTTGCCCTGATCGGCGGGGTGATCGCGCTCGTCGCGACCCATACAAACTTCAGCATCTCGGCGGCAGTGGGCATCATTTCCACGTTGGGTGTGGCCATTTTGGGAGGCGTTCTGCTGATTTCGCGGATTGAAGACGGCCGCCAGGCAGGATTGAATCTTCGTGAAGCGATCATGCAGGCCGCTGCCGTGCAAATGCGTCCCATTCTGATGGCCACCGTCGGGGCGGCCATCGGCCTGCTCCCCGCGGCCGTGGCGACCGGCATCGGATCACAGGCACAAAAACCCCTGGCGCGGGTCGTGGTCGGAGGTATGCTGACCGCCGCCTTCTTGATTCTGGTGGTCTTACCGGTGTTATATGAATTGGTACACCGCCGAACTGACCGTGAATAACGAAAGAGGATCGAACGTGCGTAGAACACCTATTGCCTGCATGTTGATAGCGGTCTTCTTCATAGGCCTGGGCGCGACTCGCACCCTGGCGCAAATTCCCTATGAGATGCCTCCGCAATTTCAGGATGCTCCTCCGGCGGTGACGGTTCCGCCCAATACCAAGCCCTTGAGCCAGGAGGAACTGCAGCGGGCCGAGGCCCTGCTTCCGTTGCTCGAAGGCAAACAGGAGTTCTGGGCGATGGGGGAATTCGTCCATCTGGGTGAATCCAGTGTTCCTGTGCTGGTCAAGGCCTTGAGCATGCCGGGCCCGCGGACCCGGTACAATGCCATTGAGACCCTCTCGATGCTCAACGCCGCCTCTGCCGTTCCCGCGTTGATCACGACCGCAAAAGACCCCAATGAGCTGCCGCGGGTACGGGAACATGCCCTTCGGGTGGCGATTCGTCTTGACCCGTCGAAAACGCCGGAAGCCATTCAAGCCATGGCGAAGGACCAGAATTCGTCCATCCGAAAATCGGCTGCCTTCGGCTCGCGATACGTACGCGACAAGGCTGTCGTTCCCATCTTGATCGGGATGATCGGGGATGACGAGCGTTTCGTGTCCCTCTCGGCCGTGCAATCGCTCTGGATCCTCACCTTGCATGAAACGGAATTCCATGACTGGGATGCCTCGACGAAAGCCGAGCGGCAAGAGTGGATGGGGGAGTGGATGGAATGGTGGAATGGAGCGAAAGACACGTTTCAGATTCCTGAGCCCCGTCGGAGGTCGCCAAGGGCCCAAGGCTGACGGTGTCTTGCGAGCCCAAAAATCCGTATGTTATAGGTGTCATGGCCGGTGATGACCGGCCACCTTCGCGAGGGACCTATTAATGGCTGTGCTACAGATCGCAAAACTCGGGAATCCGGTGCTGCGAAAGCTTGCGGCTCCTGTGGATACGCGCGAGATCCGGACCAGGGAATTCCAGCAGCTGATCGACGACATGTTCGAGACCATGCTCGAAGAGCCGGGCATCGGCCTGGCGGCGCCTCAGGTGTCGCAATCAATCCAGCTCGTTGTGATGGGTTGCGAAGGTGAGGGCGGTTTCCCTACGACCACGCTGATCAACCCAACGATCGTCTATTACGGTCCGCAACAGGTCGAGAATTGGGAAGGCTGTTTGAGCGTAGACGGATTCCGGGGGAAAGTCACGCGGCCGGGAGTCGTACGTGTGCAAGCACTCGATCGCAACGGCAAGCCTGTGGATATCGAGGCCGATGGACTCTATGCCGTGTGCATTCAACATGAAATGGACCATTTGATCGGGAAGGTGTTTTTGGATCGCATGACAGATCTGTCTACACTCACCCAGTTGAGCGAGTTCGATAAGTTTTGGCGCAAAGAGCCCACCCCCGTCATTTAGCGCGGCCCTGTTTCGTCCATCATTGTGAAAACATTACTGCGTGTCCTTCAATATCTCCGTCCTCACCGCACGATGGTGATCGGCACCTTCGTGTTCGCCGGGTTGACCACTGCCTTCGAGCTGGTGCCGCCCTGGTTAATCAAAGTCGTCATCGACGATGTGATCCAAGCGGGTAAGCTCCAACTGCTGTCCATGGTCTTCCTTGGTCTTTGCACGGCTTACGTGCTGCGCAATGTGTGCTCATCCACTCGCATCAAGCTCAATAACAGTCTCGAGCAGCAGATCGTGCACGACCTGCACGTCCAGGTGTTCTCCGCCCTGCAGCGGTTGTCGATCAGCTTCTTCGAGAACCGGTCGACGGGCGAAATCATGTCCCGCGTGTTGAACGACACTGAACACATGCAGCGCATTTTCGTCGACGGCCTTGAGGAGATCATTACGGCGGGCCTGACGCTCATCGGCATCATGACGGTCCTGTTCTGGCTCAATTGGAAATTGGCGCTGCTGGCCCTGGTGCCCATTCCGTTGCTGATTCTCGGTGCCTTCGCATTTACCAAGCGAATTCACAAACACTACCGGAAGATCCGAAAGGATTCCGCAGAGCTGAACGCTCTGCTTCAGGATTCCCTGGCGGGGATCAGAGAAACGATGGGATTCAACCGCCAGGCGTACGAGCAGGACCGCTTCGACGGGAAGAGCGATCAGTGCCGCCGCGATACGTTGAAGGCGATGTATCTGTGGTCGTATTACTCTCCGGGAATGATGTTGGTCGGCAGCCTGGGAGGGGCGCTCGTCCTGTGGAACGGCGCGCAGGAGGTCCTGCGCCTCCATCTCTCCGTCGGCGAGTTGGTCATGTTCATGTCCTACCTTGCCCTCTTCTACGTGCCGATCAATCAGATCCATTCGGTCAACCACATGCTGCAACACGCCCTTGCGGCAAGCGAACGGGTGTTCGAGGTATTGGACATCGTGCCGGACGTCAAGGATCAGCCTGGCACCTGTGTGCCGGTGCCCCGCTTGACGGGAGAAATCGAGTTTCGGAATGTGAATTTTCGCTACCGGCCCGAGGCGCCGATTCTCGACAATGTGTCGCTGACCGTCCGTGCCGGCGAAAGGGTGGCGCTGGTCGGCCCGAGCGGTGCAGGCAAAAGTACGACCCTGAAACTCCTCACGCGGTTCTACGATGTGACTGGGGGAGCGATCACCATCGATGGATATGATCTTCGAGGCATGCCGCTCGGCTTTCTCCGCAGCCAGATAGGGCTTGTGCAGCAGGAACCATTCCTCTTCAACGGAACTGTCAGGGAGAACCTCCTGTACGGAAATCTCTCCGCCGGCCACGAAGACGTCGAAGCAGCCGCGAAGGCTGCCCGCGCGCACGAATTTATCGTGAAGCTGCCTGAAGGGTATGATACGTGGATAGGCGAGCGCGGGGTAAAACTGTCGGTGGGCCAACGTCAACGGGTCTCAATCGCTCGGGTGTTGTTGAAGGACCCGCCGATCGTCATGTTCGATGAAGCCACATCCAATATCGATACAGAGACCGAAGTAAAGATCAGAGAGGCTCTCGACGAGCTCACGAAGGGCAGGACCACCATTGTGATTGCCCATCGGTTGTCTACGGTTCATGGAATGGACCGCATCATCGTCTTGAACCACGGGCGGGTCGTCGAAGACGGCCCACATGAAGCGTTAATGGCGGGTGGAGGCATCTATGCCGCACTCTATGAGGCCCAATTCCAGACCTGATACCCCGGCAGACATTGGACAATTGCCATGGTCTTGATCTACGAAAACGATCCACTGGATAATGAGGATGCACGCGGGCGCTTTTACCACGTCTGCCGGGGCCGCATCGTCCGAAGCGAAATTCAATTGCCCTCCGGCGGAAGCGTGTACGAATGTCCGGACTGTGGGATCGACCTCGAGCCGGAAGATTTCTGGCTCGCGAGGCAGAAGGGATCGGTGTAGGAGAATGGCTGGGAGCTCAGGTAGGAAAACCGTGGCCGTCATGCGCGGGCTGATGATGCTCTGCGACAGCTGCTATGAACAGGTGATGGCCGAGCAGTTGACCGATCACAAAAATTTCGTGCAGAACTATGAAGCGCTGTTCGATACGATTTGTCCGGGGTGCACAGACATCAACCGGCCGCTCGTCGATGATATGTTGGGGAGTTCCGAGTGAGGATGTTGCAAAAGCCTTCCTTTTCACCCGCCCGACCCTGATGCGCTGGGACGCATCTGTCACCAAACAACGTTCTCGCTTCGCTCATTTTTGTTCGCTGCGGGCTTGTACACGGAAAGGCGCGTTTCGGCGCCGGGGTTGGGTGGGTGAGAACAAAGAGTTTTTGAACATCCTTTCGATCCTTTGCGCGAATCTTACTTGCATTCTTTCCCGTTGAAATACATACAGGTGGACTCTCCTGACTTGACCTTCCACGTCTTGATCATGGGCATTTGGCTGTCACCGCGGATTTCTACGACAAAATCCACGAGACCGGAGATCGGGAGTTTCTCCATGTGGGGTTGGCCGGCTTCCGGCACTTCGATATAGAACACGGAGCCGAGCGTTGAAATCAGGACGCGGTGGTTTTCCTTATCGACTTGGATGACGGGGCTGTAATAGCTTTTGTCTTCCGCACTGGACGGTGCGGCACAAAAGAGAAATAGAGAGAAGGCGGGAAGTATCGTACGCAAGTAGGGCATAACGATCACTCCTTCTTAATGAATGCGAAGATGGCGTCATTATACGCAACCCCTTCAAAAGAAGGAAACTCCTATTTCTTACGGGGGTTTCGGGGTTAGATCGTGCGGATGCTGGCCGGAGAAACCGAGCCGTTCTTGATCCAGTAGGCGCGCACGTCTGGATGGGTTTTCTCCATCAGCGACACCAGCATGTAAATGGGAAGCGTCAGATTGAGCCGGCTCCAATTTTCTTCCCACTCATTAGCGATTTTGATATCGGTGACGGACGGGCGAGCCGGGTCGTGGGGATGAGAATGATAGACGACCTGCAGCGTTAATCCCTGTTTTCGCATGTCTTTGACCGCCTGAAACATCTCCTGCGCATCCATGATGAACGCGATTTCAGCGCGCTCCTCCGGCGAAAGTCGTGAAAGATGCTCGACCTTGGCCTCGTCAAAGGAGGCCGCCTGCGCGGCGCCCTCGAGACTCACAACGTTCTTGATGCGGTAGACTTTGGTGACGGTGTTGTTGGTGCCGGCGAGAAACCCACAACATTCATGGGGATCAAGTTCGCGGGCATGCGCGATAAGGTTGTCGAGCACCTCTTGGGGGATCGTAAGGTCCGACACGTTAGATCGAGCAGGTGACTGTGTAATCGCTCGAGAGATCTTTGATGGTCGGATGGGGACCACAGAGCGGGCAGGCCGTATCCTTTGGCCGGTTCACCTTCCGGAATTTCATCTCGAGGGCATCGTAGATCAGCAGCTTGTCCGCCAGCGTCTCGCCGATACCGAGGATCTCTTTGATTGCTTCCGATGCCTGCAGAATTCCCATCGTGCCCGCCAGCACGCCTAACACGCCGGCTTCCTGGCAATTCGGAACCAAACCGGCCGGGGGAGGCTCGGGATACAGACAACGATAGCAGGGAAATCCCGCGTGGGGCTTGATGGTCGTCAATTGCCCCTCGAACCGGAACATGCTTGCAGAGATGAGCGTTTTTTTCGCGAAATAGCAGGCATCGTTGACCAGAAAGCGCGTCGTGAAGTTGTCTGAGCCGTCGAGAACGACGTCATAGGCGCTGATCAGAGAGAGGATATTTTCAGCATCCACCAGCTGGTGATAAGCATTGACCGTGATCTCTGGATTGATGGCGGTCAACGTGCGCTTCCCCGACTCGACCTTGGGCTGTCCGACCGTCGCCGTCGTATGAAGGATCTGCCGCTGGAGATTGGACAAATCGACGACGTCGCCGTCCACCAGCCCGATCGTCCCGATGCCGGCCGCCGCCAGGTACAATCCGGCGGGCGAGCCGAGGCCGCCGGCGCCGATGAGAAGCACTTTGGCCCTGCTGAGTTTGAGCTGGCCTTTGCCCCCGACGTCCTGGAGAATGATGTGGCGGCTGTAACGCTCGATCTGTTGCTCGGTCAGTTCCATGGGTTATTCCACGACGTTCAGTTCGATGGGATCGACGACGCAACCTTTGTGGCGAAGTCCCTGGAGTGCGCGCTCGATCTCGGCGGTCTCCCCGGACAGTTCGACATCAACCCATCCCGTCGTCTCACGGACGTCGGCCCGGCGCACGTTGGTCACCACGTTGTATTCCCTGCCGATCTGGTAAATGATCGGTTCTTTGACTTTGTCTTCCGGAAACCTGACATGAAAGCGGAGGTGTGCCTGGTGTGTCATTATCGACCTCCAGCAATAGCGGGAACAATCGACACTTCATCGCCCGCCTTGAGCGAGGTGTCCTTTCCCTTCAAGAATCGGATGTCTTCCTCGTTGACGTAAATATTCACGAAACGCCGCAGCTCTCCGCTCTCATCGCAGAGGCGTGCCTTGATGCCCGGATGGGCCGTGTTCAAGTTCTCGATCAAGTCGAGAATAGACGCTGCGGCAATCTCTACCTCACCCTGGCCCTTGGTCAATGGTCTCAGAGGAGTCGGGATGCGAACTTTAATCATGCGTCACCACCGCCGTTTTTGCCCATCTTGAAGGCTTTCTCGAAGGCGACCAGGCTGGGTTGAATCCGGTATGGTCTGCCGACGGCGTCGACGACGGCTTCCTGGGTTTTCAACCCGTTGCCGGTGACGTACGCCACCGTGACGTCTCCCTTCTTGATTGTCCCGTTCTTAACGAGTTTCTGAAGCACGCCGATCGTGACCCCGCCCGCCGTTTCGGCGAAGATGCCTTCGGTCTGCGCCAGCAGCTTGATGGACTCCACCACCTCGTCGTCGGTCACCATGTCCATGGAACCCTGGCTTTCGGCCGTTGCTTTCAACGCGTAGTATCCGTCTGCTGGATTGCCGATCGCCAACGACTTCGCGATCGTCTTCGGCTTCACAGGTTTGAAGAAATCCCGCCCGGCCTTGAAGGCCGTGGAAATAGGGGAGCAGCCTTCCGCCTGCGCTCCGTTGATTTTCGTGCGCACCTCATTGATCAGACCAACCGACTTCATTTCATGCAGCCCCTTCCAGATCTTTGTGAGCAACGATCCCGAGGCCATCGGTATTACCACCTGGTCGGGCGTGCGCCAGCCCAGTTGCTCGACGGTTTCAAAGGCCAGCGTCTTGGACCCTTCGGCGTAGTAGGGTCGCACATTGATGTTGACGAAAGCCCATCCATGCTCGGCCGCAATTTCGCTGCACAGGCGGTTGACGTCATCGTAATTGCCTTCGACTTCGACGACGTTCGGCTTGTAAATGAGATTACCCAGGACCTTCGCTGCTTCCAAATCGCCTGGAATGAACACGTAACATCGCATGCCGGCTGCGGCGGCGTGAGCGGCAACCGAATTTGCGAGATTTCCGGTGGAGGCGCAGGCGACCGTCTCGAAGCCGAGTTCACGGGCACGCGTCAATGCCACGGCCACGACGCGGTCCTTGAACGACAGCGTGGGATGGTTGACCGTGTCGTTCTTGATGTAGAGCTCGTCGATGCCCAAATAGGCGCCCAGGTTCTTGGCGCGGACCAACGGTGTCAAACCGGCATGCGGACCGAGGTAGTTGGTGCCTTCGACCGGGAGGAGGTCGGCGTACCGCCACATGCTTTGCGGGCCGTCTTCGATCTTCTGGCGGGAAATGTTCTGTTTCACTTCGGCGTAGTTGTACTTGACCTCGAGCGGGCCGAAGCACATTTCGCACACGTGAATCGCCTTCGTTGGATATTCCTTCCCGCATTCCCGGCACACGAGCGCTTTCATCTTGGCCATGATCACACCACCCTGATTATGAAACGGAAGAGATCCACGTTCTGACTCCTGTCACGGTCGCACGGCACAACCCGCATAGGGATCGCCGTCGTCAAACAGCTCGGTAATCGTCGGATGTTCGCCGCAGAGCGCGCATTGAGGATTGCGTTTGACCTTGATTTCGCGGAACTGCGTTTTTCTGGCGTCGAAATCCAGCAGGCGGTCCGTCAACGGCCGGCCAATTCCCAGGACGAGTTTGAGCGCTTCCGTCGCTTGAATCGTCCCGATGATACCTGCAAGTACCCCGATGACTCCAGCCTCCTGACACGACGCCACCAGTCCGGGGGGCGGGGGAGTCTTGAACACGCAGCGGTAGCAGGCCGATTTTCTGGGAACGATGGTCGTCACGCGGCCGTCGAAGCGCAGAATGCCGCCGTGCACGAGAGGCTTATCGGCAAAGAAGCAGGCGTCGTTGATGAGGAACTTGGCCGTAAAATTGTCGACGCCGTCGATGACCACGTCGTACTCTGAAAACAACTTGAGGGCGTTGCCGGCAGTGAGCCGTTCTTCGTACATCGACACCGACACGTCGGGATTGAGGGCCTGGATTTTCTCTTTCCCGGACAATACTTTTGGCCGGCCCACGTCAGGCGTGTGATGAAGAATCTGCCGTTGGAGGTTCGTGAGATCGACCACGTCGCTGTCGATCAGGCCGATTCGCCCGATTCCGGCGGCCGCCAGATAGAGGGCCGCTGGCGATCCTAATCCTCCGGCGCCGATCAGGAGAATCTTCGCCTTCGCGATCTTCTTCTGTCCTTTGCCACCAACCTCGGGCAAGAGAATGTGACGGCTGTAGCGATTTATTTGTTCTTCGGTGAATTCCATCTTCTAGATATTAAAGTATTTTTCGATGCTGATATACCGTTCACCCGTGTCACAGAGGATCGTCACAACGTTTTTGCCTGGTCCCAACTCTTCGGCCACCTGTTGAGAGGCAAAGACGTTCGCTCCCGCAGAGATGCCGACAAGCAAACCCTCCATCTTTGAGAGCTGTTTGGCCGTCTGGTAGGCTTCGTCGTCTGTCACTTTGATGACGCGGTCGAGAATCTTGCGATTCAACACTTGCGGAATGAATCCCGCGCCGATTCCCTGGATTTTGTGAGGACCTGGGTCGCCACCGGAAAGCACGGGCGAGCCGGCCGGTTCGACGGCAATGACTTTGACGTTCGGATTGCGCTCTTTAAATACCTCGCCGCAGCCGGTGATTGTACCGCCCGTACCCACCGCCGCAACAAACGCGTCGATTTTTCCGTCCAGCGCTTCCCAGATCTCTGGCGCAGTCGTTTTCTTGTGCATGGCCGGATTGGCCGGATTCGAGAACTGATCCGGCATGAAGTACGACGGATTTTGCATTAACAGACTTTCTGCTTCCCTGATCGAACCTTTCATACCTTCCCAGGCCGGCGTGAGCACGAGCTGAGCGCCGTAGGAAGAGAGGAGGCTCGCGCGTTCCATGCTCATGCTCTCCGGCATGACTAGAATCAGTTTATAGCCCCTTACGGCCGCGATCAGGGCCAGACCGATTCCTGTATTCCCGCTGGTCGGCTCGACGATCGTCCCACCGGGCTTCAACTTCCCTTGCCGCTCCGCCTCGTTGATCATATTCAGGCAGATACGGTCCTTGACGCTTCCGCCGGGGTTGAAGAATTCTACCTTGCCGTAGATGGTCGCGCTGCCTGGATTGGACAAGCGGTTGAGACGGACCAAAGGAGTCCGGCCAATTAGCTCGGTGATCTCCTTGTGCATGACCATACTCATCAACCGCCCCCCATGTAAAAGAGGAATTCGAGCCGGTCGCCCTCCTTGAGTTGAGTCGTAGACAGTTGTTCTCGCTCCACCATGGCGTCGTTGACTTCCACGGCCACCATCTGCGGTTCAATCTTCTTGATGTTCAGGAGATCGAGGACGCTGCCTCCGAGAAACTCCTCAGACTTACCGTTGATCTTCAGCTGCATGAAATCTCCTAACTTGGCCCAATAATTAAGGAATTTCGACAGGGTAACAAACTGTCTTTGAGCTTGTCAAGGCAACGGAGCTCAAGGATCCGTTGCTTGACTTTGCGACTCCATCGCCCCCACTATGCCGTTCTTTTGGAGGACGTTCCGGCATGTGGAAACGCAATTTCATGTTCAGGGCCACGGACGCAACCCCGCTGACCGAATCCGAAAACGAATTGTTTCATGAAACCGACCCTGCGATGGACAGCGCTGGGCTCCACTTAGAGAAGTTTTTGTCCGTGTGGATTCAAGGCGATGGCGATGACGAACGTCCGGCGGCCTTTACGAACATGTATGTGCGGACCGCCACCTTGGATTTCGCGAAGCGGGTGGGTTTTCTTCAACCTTTACAGGGACGTACGCATCAGATCAAACAATTGCTCACCCCCGGTCAGAAAGACTATCTGCGTTCGTGGTTGTCCTCGGCGGCACCTCAGGCCTGGGAGGCGACCGATGAGCACTTCAAGATGTTGTTTGAGCTGGAATGACCCGCTTCGCCTTCTCATGCTCCACAAACACTCCGGGCTTCACATATGTAGCCGCGTCGGCGTGTTGCCTTGCACTTCTACTGTCGGCGCGTGTCGGCTCGTGCGCGAATGTTGAGGTGCTCTATGCGCCTCACGACGCCCCGCTGGATCGCGTCGTAATGCTCTATCAACAAGCCAAACGCTATATCTACGTGTCCGTCTATGGATTGACCTCTCCTCGGGCAGTGGAAGCATTGGTGGCCGCCAAGAAACGTGGCGTGGATGTCCGGATGCTCACGGATCAAGAGCGAACTCAAGAGAGGAAGCAACATACCGCATTGTTGACCTTGCGCCTTGCCGGGATTCCGATCCGCATCAATCAGCACGAAGGTCTCATGCATCTCAAGCAGGTCGTGATCGACGATGAAATCAACACCTCCGGGTCCATGAACCATACGACGAGCGGGAATTCCTATAACGATGAACGTATGGACATCATCACTGATCATGCGATTTCGTTGAAGGCTCGCGAGCAGTTCTTGTCCATGTGGAACGATCGTGTCCGGTTTGCAGAATGGAAGTAATGCAAGATCGCGCTGGAACGAACGGGTGCCGATGTTGATGACTGAAGAGACTGACGTGGCGGTGGTGGGAGCCGGAGGGGGCGGAGCGGTGCTGGCCCTGGCCTTGGCCCAGAAGGGTATCCGCACCGTGGTCCTGGATCAGGCAGCGGGACCGCCGAAAGGCCTGCGCGGCGAACTCCTGCAGCCGAACGGACAGGAAGTACTCGACCGGTTGGGAGTGCTGAAGGCTTTGCCGGAGGACTCGACAAGGTCGATCAGGAAGTTTCATTTTTGTCGTGCCGGGGGGGAGCCACTCTGTTCGATCGACTATGGCGATCTGCCGCCCCCCTACAACAAGGCCATCGTGACGTTGCCGAACGTCGCCCACCACGCCATTGTCGATGCGGTGACGCGGCAATCGACGGCGAAGCTTCGGTACGGAACCTCGTTCAACGGGCTGATCAGAGAAGCGGGCCGTGTGACCGGTCTGACGGTGCAGGGACCGGAAGGGCCCTACACGATCAAGAGCAAACTCGTTGTCGGCGCAGATGGCGCCTTCTCAAAAGTGCGTGAAGCGCTTGAGATCCCCGCCGACGTGCGTCTTTATCCCGAAGCGTATCTCATCGCGATCCTGGACTCCTTGGAGCCCGTGTCGGAATCGTTCTACTATGTTGGCCATAAACAGATTCTGGGACTCTTTCCTGCCACCGGCAATAAGGTGTATTTGTTCTATATGATTCCAAGCGGATCCTATGACCGCATCAAGCAGCAGGGAATGCCAGCCCTCAGACAGGCGTGGACCGCGATCGCTCCTCGATTTGCCACCCTCTTCGCCAATCTGTCTGATTGGAATCAGACCGCCTACATGCCGACCGGAAGGGTGCGGACATCACGTTGGGTCGCAGATGGGGCGTTGCTCATCGGCGACGCGGCCCACGCGATGAATCCGCACGCCTCGCAGGGACGGATGCAAGCGATGGTCGACGCCGTCACGGTCGCGGAGCTCGTGCCCTCGTGCCTGGCCGACGGCGACTGTTCGGCATCGCGACTGGCGCGGTACGAGGCTGCGCGGCGGCCCCAGGTGACGATGCTCCAATCTCTGGCCGATCAACAGGTCTTTTACTGGAACACGGGAAATCCGGTCGTCGCCTGGCTCAGGGATCGCGTGTTCTGCACGCTGGATCGAAATCCCCGTCTGCGCTATCAGGTGCTTTCCACGACGGCCGGGCTGCGCCACACGGCGCCATTCTCGCTCGTCGACCGGGTCATCGCGGCAGGATTTCTGCCGGACCTGTTCGCGACGACGGCCGGACACACCTCTCCACCGACGAGGTCCCATGGCCACGACTGAGCGGATTATCGAGGGATTGCCCGACGAGACTCAGAAACTTCTGCAGGCCTATACCAAGGACGTGAAAAGCACCTTCGGCGATCGGCTGGAAGGACTGCTTGTGTATGGAAGCGCCGTGCGTGGAGAGTTTTTACCCGGCCGTTCGAATCTCAATCTCCTGCTGCTGGTGACCGGCTATGACGCGGCGATGCTGAAACGGTATGAGCCGGTGCATAAGCGGTGGAACAAAGAGGGGGTCGTTGCGCCGCTCTTTCTCACGGAAGAGGAAATCAGGACGTCTTCAGCGCTGTTCCCGATCGAATTCATGGAGATTCAGGAACACCATCGAGTGTTGGGCGGCCGTGATCCTTTCGTCGGGTTCCATGTCCATGCGGGGAGACTCGGAGATGCTGTGCTGCAAGGTCTGGCCGGCCATGTGCTGCGCTTGAGACAGCGGTTCGTCGAAGCAAGCGGCGCCAATGATGCCGTGCTGATTCTGCTTCCGCTTGCCATCACGTCGACGGTTCCATTGCTGCGCGGCATACAGCGGATGCAGGGATGGCCTGTGCTTGCTCAGTCCGACGCGGTCATTAAGGATGTGGCCGACCGGTTGCATCTCGACTTGCAAGGATTTCAGGAGGCCTTGATGATGAAACGAGGCATCATCACGCCTGGACCTTCCGAGATCCCCCGCGTGTTTGATCGCTATCTGTTGGCAGCAAGAGCGATTGCCGAGGCGGCTCGTCGATGATCGGACGACTGACAATGGTCCTTGTGGGCGTGCTGGCACTTCTTCCGTCGCCCGCTCCGGCGGGTCCCTACGAACGTCCCACCGTGAAGCTCCCGGATCCGATGGGTTATGTGAGTGACCACGCAAAGGTGCTGGAGGACGACTGGCGGGCGAGAATCCGATCTGTGGCTCAGGATTTGGAGCGGAAAACGGGTGTCGAGATGGTCGTGGTCACCGTGCCCAGCGTCAAACCGTTTCGATCCGCCAACGAATATGCGACCGCCATTTACGAGAAATGGGGCATTGGATCCACGCAGCAGGAGCACGGCATTCTCGTGCTCGTTGCCGTCGAGGAGCGGCAAGCGGCGTTGACACTTGGCAGACAAATGTTACCCGTGATCACGCCGCCGGTCATGAGCCAAATCGGCGGGGAATACCTGCATCCCTCCATCGAGCGCGGCCATTTTGGCGAAGGGTTATATCGAACAGTCGTGGCGTTGGCTTCTCAGAGCCAGGACGTGCGTGTCGGAACGCCCTCCAGAACCCACTACAAGGGCATCGGCTTCTGGATCACGCTTTTCACCAGCATCGGCGCCATTGCCTTCTTCTGGTGGATCAGCCGGCCGGACCTGCGCCATCCTTATCGCCGGATTCAGCGCGGCGAGTATTGGGGATCAGGGCAGGGGGGATTCGGCGGAAACTGGGGCGGGTTCGGCGGTGGTACGAGCGGCGAAGGGTACACATAGCGAGGCCGCGATGGCGGTGCTGTGGTCCGCGACGATTTTCCTCAGTGCATTCCTCCTCTTTCTCGTCCAACCCATGGTCGCGAAGATGATCCTGCCTTTGTTGGGCGGGACGCCGGCCGTGTGGAACACGTGCATGCTGTTCTATCAGGCGACGCTGTTGGCCGGTTATGCGTACGTGCACGTGATGACGTCCCGCATCAACCCGCAGCGTCAGGTGCTGATTCATCTGAGCCTTTTGATGCTGCCCGTCCTGATGCTGCCTATCGGCTTGCCAGCGGGCTGGACTCCTCCGGATCATCCCAATCCTGCCTGGTGGGTGCTCCTCTTGTTGAGCGTCGTGATCGGCCCGCCGTTTTTTCTCTTGTCGACGACGGCTCCGCTGCTGCAGCGGTGGTTCTCGTGGACGGATCATCCGTCCGCGTCCGATCCCTATTTTCTATACGCTGCGAGTAATGCCGGAAGCATGCTGGCCCTGTTCAGCTATCCACTGCTGATTGAGCCCTGGTTTCCTTTGAAAGGTACGGAGTGGTTCACACAGACGATGATCTGGAGTTTCGGATACACCATGCTGGTCTGCTGTATTGCAGCCTGCGCCTGGTACCTCAGGCGCAGGCTGGGGCGTTTTGGGGTCGCTTCATCGCCCGGCGTTCCTGAACGGACTGCAGCGCTGCCCCCGGTCCCGGCCGTGACGATGCTTCGATGGATTCTCCTGGCGTTCGTTCCTTCGAGCTTTCTCCTCGGGGCGACCACACATATCACGCTCAATGTCGCCGCAATCCCGCTGCTGTGGGTGCTGCCGCTGGGGATTTATCTCCTGAGCTTCATCCTTGTGTTCGCGAATTGGCCCGCAGCCTATCATCGCACCATGGTCGTCACCTTACCCGTCTTACTGGTCCTGCTGGCACTCGATGTCATGCCTGGCGTGCCGGATCTCCCAGGCTGGGCGCAATTTGTTCTGCCGCTCGCAGGACTCGCCGCAATCGCAATGGTCTGCCACGGCGAATTGGCCACCTCGCGTCCATCTGCCGAACGGCTGACGTTGTTCTATCTCCTGATGTCTATCGGTGGAGCCCTCGGCGGACTGTTCAATGCGCTGGTTGCGCCCGTGCTCTTCAGTGACACGTACGAGTATGAACTCGTATTGATCCTGGCGGCATTGTTGATCCCACGGCTCGGCGAGCAAGACTCCCTCTGGAGAGCCCGATGGTCTCCGTATCGAGTGTCCCGTCACGTGCGTATCCAGGGCTTCTGGCTGTGGGTGGTCCTCGTTGTGGCCTCCGTTCTCCTTGTCGGGAGTGTGCGGCTGCTCAGAGAGCACACGCTTCTCGTTGTCATGCTCAGTACGGCGGCCTCATTGAGTCTGTGGTACGGGACGGTAGGATTCTCCCGGCGATTCGGCGCCGGACTGGCCGTGGTGTTGCTCACGGCGTTTGCGATGAGCGCATGGCTAGGCGATCGTGTGCTCTATCAAACACGGACGTTTTTTGGCGTCCTGAAAGTCGTGCATGCAAAGGACGACAATACGCGGATCCTGATCCATGGGATGACGAACCATGGCATCCAGCGGACGGAACCCGAGGCGCGACGGCAATCGGTGAGCTACTTCCATCCGTCGAGTCCCTATGGGCAGGTTTTTGCGGCCTTCAGTGGAGCTGCGGCGAAGCGCCGTATCGCCGTCACCGGGCTCGGGATCGCTGCGCTGGCCAATTACATCGACGAAGGGCAGTCGCTGACCTATTACGAAATCGATCCGGCGGTGGTGGCGATCGCTCAAGATGGAAGTCTGTTTACCTATTATCAGGACACCCAGCGGCGCGGGGCCGACCTCAAGGTCGTTGTGGGCGATGCCAGGCTCAAGATGGAAGCTGCACCGGACCATTCATACGACATGATCATCCTGGACGCCTTTACGTCGGATGCCATTCCCGTGCATCTGCTGACCAAAGAGGCCATGCAACTCTATCTCAGAAAGTTGGCACCCGGCGGACTGCTCGTCGCCCACATTTCAAACCGGTACCTGGGTCTCGAACCGGTGTTGGGCAATTTGGCAGACGCCCTTGGGCTGATTGCCGTCAAACAATTCGACTATGCGAACGGCGTTCCCTATAAGTCCGGATCTGACCTGGTCGTGATGGCCAACGATCGGGAAGCCTTAGGCGCACTATCGACAGACCCTCGGTGGAGTCCGCTCGAGCGGTCTCACGCGGTCGGCATCTGGTCGGACGATTTCTCCAATGTGTTGAGGATCATCAGGTGGGGAGCGTGAAGGCGGCGGGTCAAACCGCCGCCTCCGTCTATTGCTCCAGCGAAACTACGACAGCAATTGATGGTTCGTCATCGTGAGGCTTTTCACGACGACCCTGCCGTTCTCAAACGCAATGATGCGCCGGGTCGCGGGCAAATCTGAAGCGCCCACTCGCACATGTGAATCCGTGAAGCTCTCGACATTTTTTAATTTTCCGTCTTCCGGAGAAAAATAATAGACCGAGTATTTTGTCGTGAGATTCTTCTTGTCCTGTGTCACGGCGCTTTCTTCGACATTAATCGTAAAGGCAAAGGGCGCCGTGCCGGGGTGTGACATGGTCCTATTGATTTGCGTGATGCGGTTGTCCTTGACACGGTAAAACGAGTGAGAGCCGTGAATATCCAGTTTGGTTCCCAGCGGATGACCATCGTCCTCCATCGTGAGTGTATATTTACCGTCTGATTCCTCAAACGTCCGTGGCCCCCGATGGACGGCGATCATGGCAAGCTGCTCCTGAGCCCATTTCTGGACTTCACCCTCGCCGAGTTGGACGGAGACCTCACGCGGCCCTTTCACAGTGACGGGGCCGTGGAATTCCCTGCCATTGATGTTGACGGTGAGCTCTGCGGTGAATCCTTTGAAGCCCTGGGGCCACCGTGCGGTATTTTCGAACGCCCGGCGAAGCGCTTCCCGCGCTTTCGGGTCATCGGCGACGGTCGGCTGATCTGAGGTGTGGGTATTCATGATGAGTTCTCCTTCGGTGGTCAAAAGTGACGCGAAGCTCTCATTATACTCGCACTCTTTTTCTCCGCTCAACGGAGGGGATGAGACCCTTCCGATTCCCGGTGGCATTTTCAAATCCTTTTGGATTCTGATATAGTTCGACAATTTTTCTCCCCCCGTCGGCGACGGGGCGGAGATCGCAGCGGACTTGGCAAAGGGGATGGCATGGAACGACGGGCCGCTTCTCATACTGAAGAAGAAGAGATGAACCAGCGCCGTCGCCTTCTGAACGCCGCGAAGAAGGGTGATCAGAAGGCGGTTGCGAAGCTCTTCGAGTTGTACCAGGTGCGCGTCTACAACAATGAAATGGTCACCAAGCTCAATCGCACGGCCGGAACGCACAAGCTTCAGGCTGAAGTCGCCCAGGCGAAGGCCGCCGCGAAAGGAGGCTCTTCACGCAAATCACCGCCACGAAAGCCGGTCAGCACCTCGGTGAAGGCGAAGCCGGGACACGCTGCCAAGGCCAAGCCCGCCGGAAGGGTTCACAAGAAAAAGTAGGCCATCGGCTATTGTACGTTGACGCGTAACCCGCCCCCTGCGAGTTTGCCTGCGATTTCTTCCGCTTGCTTCAAGCCTCCCGTAAACACGACCGCTTCACCGTGGTGGTCGATTTTCCAGGCCAACTCGAAGGCCTTCGACGGCGTCATCCCCGGTATGCACTGACAAAAGAGGGCAATCACCTGCTGGTAGGTGTGACAGTCACAGTTATACACGACCACACGGGCTTCGAGATCGTCCCCGGTTCCGGTGGAGGGGGTTTCGGTCGCGAGCGGAGTCGCGACAGGGGCGGGAGAGTCGGCCATGGAAGTCGATTCTAACAGAGTTTACCACCTCGATTAAGATGCTTTTCTGCCGTGGCTCATGGTAACGTTCGCCGCCATGAAGCAGCGGACGCTGACAACGTGGCTCGATCTCCTGCTGATTTTCGTCCCCGTCACCATTGTTCTCGCATTCGTGCAGCCTCAACACCTGGCAGTCTTTGTCTCAGCGGCGCTTGCGATTATTCCACTGGCCGGTCTGCTCGGGCGTGCGACGGAGCATCTGACCGCGCATGTAGGAGCCGGCGTGGGAGGGCTCCTGAATGCGTCGTTGGGCAATGCGGCGGAATTGATCATTGCGTTAGCAGCGCTCCGTGAAGGATTGCACGATGTCGTGAAGGCGTCGCTCACTGGATCGATTCTCGGAAACATTCTCCTCGTGCTCGGCGCATCGATGCTTGCTGGCGGGTTGAAATATGAACGGCAAAAATTCAATCAGACCGCGGCCGGTCTGGGGGCGAGCCTGCTCCTCCTGTCGGCGGTTGGCCTCATCATTCCCGCATTGTTCCATCTCACCGCTTCCGACCGGGGCGCCGCAGTCGAGCGTGAACTCAGCCTTGAGATTGCATGCGTATTATTCTCTATTTATGTCATGCATCTCGTGTTTTCCTTGAGGACGCACCGGCACGTCTATACGGGGGAAGAACAGGAGACTTCCCACTCTGGAGAAAAACTCTGGACTCGAGGACACGCCATCACCGTACTGACCATCGCCACGGTCCTGGTGGCCGTGATGAGCGAACTCCTCGTCGGAGCGCTTGAGCATGCGGCGGAAACCTTGGGCCTCACGCAGATCTTCGTCGGGGTGGTCTTGGTGGCACTCGTCGGCAATGCGGCCGAACACTCGACGGCCGTCATGGTGGCCATGAAGAACAAGATGGATCTGGCCTTGGGTATCGCCGTGGGGTCGAGTCTGCAGATTGCCCTTCTCGTGGCGCCGATCCTGGTGTTTGCCAGTTATCTGTTCGGGACTCCGCTGGATTTGATTTTTACGCCCTTTGAAGTCGCGGCGGTCACGATTTCCGTTGTGATCGTCGGGTTTGTGTCGATTGACGGTGAATCACATTGGATGGAAGGGGTGATGCTGGTGGGAGTCTATATGATGCTGGCGATTGCGTTTTACTTTTTGCCCGCACACGGATGAACGCGACTTAGAACGTGTCCATGTCGATGACTTCCGTGGCATCCCACAGATTCTTTTTTTCTGCATCCGCGAGAGTTTTGATCCGGTCTTCTTCCGTTTCCTCTCCGAAGGATTTTCTTCCTGGTGGCGCCTGGTGAGCATCCGACCGAACCGAGTCTTCGGCGGGTCGTCTGCGATGCTTCTTTGCGGGGTCCATATTGACGGGCATGGGTTCTCCTCTCTAGGGAGTTAGTCTCTCTCCAGCCGGTATACGATGTCAACGGTGCTGCATTGACCTGTGGGGAACGCCTTGTTACAGTCCCTGCCCGATGCTTGACGCCAAAGTCTGGTGGCCCCTCTTTCCGCTTCTGCTGTTGATCGTCATCGTGTGTTTGACCTGGGCCTTGGTGCTGGCTGTGCGGAGCAAACAGCAGCCGCGGGCCCGGTGGCTTCAGGTGGGCGCGTTTAGTTGCTATTTCCTGGCGGCTGTTTCCGCGATTGCGAGCGAACGGGGAGCCGTCTCGGCCAATCTTCACCGTCCCTTCTCTCTGGCGACTCAACTCTGCCTACTGTTGGCGCTGATCCACCACTGGAACTCCCCGCATCGTGTTCTGCGGTGGTTGAATGCTACAGCCTGGGCCGGCATTCTGGCCGATACCGCCCTTCACGTGTTGATGGTGCGGCGCTGAGCGACAGTTAGAACAATTTCTCAGCGACGGTATCGGCGTGAAGACGGCCTTGCACCGAAAGGCGGGTGCGATCACCCTCCTCCTCGAGAAGTCTGTCCTCACGCAGATGCTGCACGACGTGCACATAACCGTAATTCACTGCATGGTCGTGCAGGTGGGAAGTGAGAATTCCTCGTTCAAGCCGCAACCCGAAAATCACGGCATCACGAAGCTGTTCCTGAGTCGTGAGCATGGTGCGCTCATGGATGGGGAGGCGGGTTTCTCCCAATGCGGCGTGGTACGCGGCGAGATTGGCGACGTTTCCAAAACGAACACCGCCGATAAACGATTGAGCGCTGGGTCCGAGTCCCAGATAGTCGCCTTGCGTCCAGTAGAGGAGATTATGGCGGCATTCGAAACCTGGCCTGGCGTAATTGGAAATTTCGTAGCGCACATAACCCGCATCGCTGAGCACTTCCTGCGCCACGTGATCCATCTCGATTTGGATCTGCGGATCCGGTGTCCGTCCGGGATCTCTTCGGACCTCCTGAGCCAAGCGTGTGCCCTCTTCCACCGTGAGGGCATAGCAGGAGAGATGCGTGGGAGCCAGGTCGCAGCACGCGCAGAGCGTACGTTTCCAGCTTTCCACGGTTTGTCCGGGCAGACCATACATCAGATCGAGATTGATGTCCGCAAATCCTGCCTCCCGCGCGGCGAGGAGGGCGCTCACCGTTTCCGTCCTGTTGCCCGGCCGACCGATCGCCATCAAGTCCCCATCATGCATGGATTCGGCGCCGAAGCTGAGACGCGTCACTCCGGCGCGTCGCAAGGCGGACAAGTCCGTGTCTGGTACGGTGCCGGGGTGCGCTTCTACTGTGATCTCACATCCCGGAGACAGGTCGAATGCTCCTCGAACGGCATCCAGGATCGCGGTCAGTTCAGCAGCGGCAAGGACCGTCGGAGTCCCACCGCCGAAATACACCGAATGCAGCGGGCGTCCTCCATTGACCTTCTCGGCCTCGTACAGGCGGATCTCGTTGCGCAGCGCACGAAGAAACGCCTCCGCCGACGAGTCGCGATGGAGTTCGAGGTAGAAGGCGCAAAAATGGCATCGTTCTCGGCAAAACGGAATATGAACATAGAGTCCGAACGGCCGATTCATGGTCTCAATGAAAAGGGGACGGGTTTTGAAAAGTCCCGCGCCAGAACGATTTCGATTTCGTCGGTGGAGGCCAAGCCACGGTTGCGGACATGCGACGTCCAGGCCGGGTGCTTGCGCAGCGCCTCAAAGACCTGTTTGAGCATGACCGGTTTGATGTCCGCTTCCCACTCCTGAAGCCAGGTCATGTGGTCGCTGTCACCATCATACTCATCCGGGAAGGACGCTTCCAAGCTGAACCGCAGAACGAACGTTTTCTCTTCCTGGTACATTCCAGCCCTCATGCGTTGCGAATGACCGTCCCGCACTCCTATAATAGAGGCACACAGGAGCAAGACGATCATGCCTATCTTCGAATATGTCTGCCGGGAATGCAATCATCGCTTTGAGCTGTTGCTTCAAGGTTCGGTTCAAGCTGCCTGTCCAAAATGTCAGGCTACGACACTTGAAAAACAATTCTCCTCGTTTGGTGTCGGAGCGACGGGAGGTTGGGCGCCGTCGGGTGGAGGTGCCTGCGGCAGTTGCGGCGACCCGAGAGGACCTGGAGCCTGCTCCATGAACTAGCATGACTGACGCCGACCACCTGGTGCACCGAACCATCGCCACCATTTCGCAGTCCGATCCGCTGATCAAGCTTCTCGAGCAAGTCCGACTCGGCCGGATGAAGCGGTCCGACCCCGGATTGCGCGTCATCATCGATACCTGGGTCGCGACCTATCGGAAAGCCATTGTCACGCCGGGATTGACCAAACAGGCTTTGCGTCAGATCGATCCCTCTCCTCGTCTTGATCTCTTGACCCAGGAGGGCATGTTGCCTGCGGACCATGCCGGGGTTCGGGATTTGCTCACTGATTTCGAGCAGGCGGTCGTGCGTGCGCACATGTGACCGGTCACGTGCCCGTGGTATGCCGTTGGGCATGACGATCCTGCTCGTGGCACTCACCGTAGCTGCCGATGGCTGGAGCAGAGAGCCCGGCGAACCTGGCCCTCTCCGGTATCTGGCTCCCGACCAGCTTCACACCATCCTTCCTCCGGATACCAATGTCATGACGCAGCCAGCGGCAATTGAACGATTCCTGGCGGAATTGGACGGCGAGCCGCCGGACTGGCCAACCGTATATGGTCACGGACACCACGACCCCGGCCATGATGATCGGCTATTTGCGCTAAATCGTGAACGGGATGCGAAGCGGGAGGGACGCACGGCATTGTCTGTACCGGTGGCGTTCGTATGGTCCGGATCGCTCTCGCGCTACGATCCGAGTATCGGGGGGTTTCCGATCGCGCTTGGGCCAAACTTCATCAAGACCAGCTGGGGGCTGGTTCGCTTCAAGCCGGAAGAGGCTCCTGGCAACCTGAGCGTTGTCCCCGACGCGTCCCATCAAAGTGCGTTTGAGCACTTGTTAGAGCACGGCCAGCCCGTAGAAATCGACGTCGTCATGACGGGGCGGCTCATTCCTGGTGAGTCCCTTGTCTATGATTTTTCGCATGAAGAGGAAGGACTTGGGCTGATCATGCCGTTCGTCCGAGTCGAGCAGGTTGATTTCGTCCTGTCGGTGCCGTGAGACGCCCGGTCCGGATGAGAGGCGAGTTAGTAAGCGTCTTGCGCGCAGCGGAAACCCGTGCCGCTGGGCCGGCTCTCCATCGTGCCCCAATCTCGGTCGCTCGTCCGGAGACTCACGGCCGGCTTCAGCCAGGAACCTCCACGCATAGACTTGATGGCGCCCCGCTGAGGTCCTGACGGGTTGGTGAGTGGTGCGGACAGATAGTAGTGAGGATCGTACCAATCCTGCACCCACTCGGCGACGTTCCCGGCCATGTCGAAGAGTCCGTAGGCACTTATCGCCCCGGGAAAGCTTCCTACGGGGAGGGTTAACACTTCCCCGTTCAGCCCTTTCTGTTTGGCGATGTGTGCGCCTTCACCCTTGACCCAGAACGCTTCCCAATCCGCTCCGCTGTCGAATGCGACGGTCCGGCCGGCCCAGTAGCTGGCGCTGTTCGCCAACGAAAAGTCCCATTGGTTGCCCCACGGAAAGCGGCGGCCATCGGTTCCTCTAGCGGCCTTTTCCCATTCGGCTTCCGTGGGAAGCCGTTTGCCGGCCCACCGACAATAGGCTTCCGCATCCGTCCAGCTGACATTAACGACCGGATGCCGCTCGATTCCCGGCATCGGCTTACGATCTTTCCAGAGCGTCGCCGCAGGATTCACATTCTCCGGCATGCGATGACCGGTCCCGGATACAAAAATGGAGTAGGCCTCATTGGTGACTTCGAATCGGTCGATGTAGAAAGCGGAAAGCAAGATGGACCGTTCCGGTTGCTCGTCGGGAAGGCCGCCGTTCTCCGATGCGGACCCCATTCGGAATTCGCCGGCAGGGATGCGAATCATACCGTCCGTTTCACCGGACTCGACGGCCCATCCGAGGGGGGTGACTGTCAGACAATGCCAGAGAAGCACATAGGCAGGGAGGCGGGACAACGTCAGCGCTTTCTGATGCCGCAGCCTCGGGCCACTCCATCGCGATAGACGGTCCAGAGTCTGAGGGATCGCCTCAGATATCGCAGGATGGTCTCCTGTTGGGTGCGTGTCGTCGCGTGGGTAACGACCATATGATACGCGTCATGGCGATGACCCGATTCCACCATCTGATGCGAACGGATGAGGTCCATGGCGTCCGGCCGCAGCCCATAGTGTCTGACCAGAGGGTGCTGCTGAACGATGGACTCGATTTCTTCGGCGCTTTTCGGTTTCGATGGGTCGGACAGCTCCTTGCGGTCCTTGATACTGCCTTCGACGAATACGGTCATGACGGCGGCGCCGATCACCCAGTCCCGATGATTGGAGGCACGGTCCAGCCAGGCACGGTATCGGCGTGCGGCTGGAAGGAGCCGGATATTTTCAAACAGGCGCGCCTGAAATCCGAGGCCCGCCATCATCTGAAGAAACAGTTCCGGGTGGGATTTTCCAAGGGACAATCCTCCGGTATCCTCTTCATAGATGTTCTCTGCGAGCATCCGTCGGACGGACGGCGGCGGATTACGGCCGTGAACCCGCGCCAAGAGCACGGGGAAGTCCCGTACATATACGCCATACTCCTGTTGAAAATGCCGTTTCATTTGATCGACCGTCGCGGTGCCTTCGGAGAACGCCGGCCAGGCCCAATGATGTTTGCGATCCATGATCGTCAACATCTCTTCTTGAAACCGACTAGCCGTTAGGGGTCGCATCATGCGGGTTGCCTTCCTGATTCAGCCCTCGTTACAATCCGTGAGGGGAGGCATTCATGCAGCAAGTGACCGTTCAAAATCCTGATGATATCCTGTCGCTCCTGGCCGACATCGCGTTGCGCGGTTCCGGCTTCGTCACTGAGTGTCTGCTCGACTACGTGTTGGACGAGGGATTTACGGAGCCGATTTATTTGAATGCCAGCGGAGAAGATCCGGATGCCTTCTTCAAGGGACAGTCGCCGGCCTGGGCGGTGTATCAGGTCCGTGAATGGAAGCGTGTGTTGACGATCTCCGGAGGCCCCGGCAAGCAGCGGCGTGTCCAAATCACTGAGACCCCGTAGCACTCAGTCAGTGTAGGTTGGTTTCGCTGAAAAAGCAACGAGACGCCGAGTTGTACTCTCATCGTGCAATCATGCACGAAAGATCGATGATATGAATCTCGTTCGCCTGACCGAACCGCACAACGTCGGTGAGCTGGTGATGCTGCAGAGTCTGCTCGAAGGCAGCGGCATCGCGTACATGATCCGCCATGCAAACATCAGCAGCCTGTATCCGGGGCTTCCCGGCCTCGATTCCCATGTCATGGTAGCCGAGCAGGATTATGCGCGTGCCGAGGCGATTCTCCAACGCTTGAGACTTGACGTGCGGGAGGTGAGCGGCGAAATGGGCGAGTAGTTATCCGTTCTGCTTGGGCTGGTGCGGGTTCGATGGCCCCTGGGCGGGCAGCCGCTCGCCGGAGCCTTGAAACCATCCGCCGATTAACGTCCCTTCTTCGAAGTACAGATAGCGGTGTTTGACGACGGCCGTGCTCTCCCAATCCTCGAAAATCCATTCTTCCTGCCGGATACCATCTTTCGTGAAGCTCGTATGAATGGTCTGTGGTCCGCCCCAGGATTGCAACACCTGTTCTTTCGACATCCCCACCATGACACGATGTTCAGCGATGTGTTTTTCGAAACTCGGATCGCGCAATTTGGCTACTAGCGGGAGCACGATCATGAAGACCGCAAAAAGTGCCAATCCTGCATAGATCGTGAGACGGACGGGCTTCCGACGAATGAACGACACAGACTCGTGGTCAATGGCAGGAGCAGGAATGTTAGGCAACGACTCCATGGCAGTGTCTCACGCGCATGGTAGCAATCGGTCCCTTCGGACGTCAAGGCGGAGGCGAAATTAGTAGTGAATTTTCAACAGGATCGGAGGAAGGGCTATACTTGAGGTATGACTCCTCAACAATGGTGGCATTGCGTAATGGTTGTGCTCCTTTTGACGCTCTTCGGTGGACCCGTAGCGTCCGGCGTGGATGCAAAATCTCTGTACTCATATACCGATGAAAAGGGCACGCGGATCATTACGGACAACTACGAGAAAATTCCTGCTGCCTACCGAGCAAAAGTGACGACCGTCGAGCAGGAGAGCGACGGGTACGCCGGCGAGATCCAGCGTGTGGGCGGACTGGTGGGCTCTGCAAAGGGCTTCGTCATTTCAGTGCCTGGCATGTCCTTTCAGCAATCGAAAATTATTACTTACGCCGGCATGTTCGGCCTGTTGTGTCTACTCGCCATGAATTTGAGTCGGAGCGAAGCGATCAGATACCTCGCACTCTGGTGCCTCGTGCTCACCGGGATCTGTACGCCTGTTCTCGTCTACACAGCGGACGATGGCGCGGCAGCCATCATGAAAAATAAGACCGCGGAAATCCAGCAGAAGCAGCAGGACCGCCTCTCGCACGCCCCATAAGAGACGCTCGCGCACTTCCACACATTATGTCAGGTTCACTCCGCGTATTTCGGAACGGGGATTGTCTTGATCGCCTGAGACGGCTTGGGAGTGGTCGGCTGCAGCGAGAATTCCGAGGAGTAGGGGTTCATCATGGCTTCATGGGTGTGTTTCTGACGCCGCTTCACGAGTTCGATGCTCTGGGTGCTGATCTCCATACGATCGATCGGAGACTTAATGGTCAGAGGATCCGGGAGCCCTTGCAGTGAAAATAGCTGGTAGGCCAGCGTCCAATCGAGAGAGTCTTTGGCGGCCTCCTTGACGATGAAGCGCGCCTGCGGCGAGGCCGGGCCTTTGAACAAAAGCACCCAAATATTCGAGCGAAACGCCGGCGAGGCCGGATCGGTCGGAGGTTTGAATTCTGGAACGAGAGCGGGGACCTGACTGATCGGGACTGCGGGAGAAAACTCGATGTCTACGAGGCGGACGTAGAGCGTTCGATTCTCGCTTTGATCGTTCGGATCAACGGCGTAACTGAATGAATATCTCACTTCGATCCCGTCTCGCTTGAAGATATAGACATCTTCTCCATTTTCCGGGGAAACCAGCTTTCTGAAATATTTGTCCCAATCGGTGATGGCATAATACGTAAACACCCGAAGCGCCGACTTGCGATCTCGGACGGCTTGGGGCATGCCCATCTTCTCGTGCAACTCTGTCTGGGTCAAACCGAGGAAGCCGTCTTCAAAGTAGGGAGCGGCAGCTGCGGACAAGGGAAGCAGGCAAAGCACGCCGGCGGCGCAAAGCCCACCCATAGTAAAGCGTTGGAGGTGATTCCGCTGGAGCAAGACCTTCTCTCCGGCCGATGAGCCATCGTATCGGCAGCCTTCTGCTCTGTCAAGACAGGCGGGGATTGGTTGCCGGAGATCCGATGAACCAGTATGATGGCACCACTCAGGTTTCTCATTGAACGGTGGAAACGTGACACCAATTGGACAGCTGCTTCAGGAACGCATCGCCATTCTCGATGGTGCCATGGGCACTATGATCCAGCAGCGGCGGCTGGATGAGGCCGCCTTTCGAGGTGAGCGGTTCCGTGATTGGCCGAAAGACCTCAAAGGGCATAATGATTTGCTCAACGTGACCCAACCCTCGATCATCGAGGACATTCATCGCCAATACCTCGAGGCCGGGGCCGACATTGTCGAGACCAACACGTTCAATTCCCAGGCGATCTCACTTGCCGACTATCAGATGCAGAATCTGGGATATGAACTGTCCAAGGCCGGCGCCGAATGCGCGCAGCGAGCCGTGGCACAGGTGCGCACCGCACAGCCGGCCCGTCGTTGTTTTGTCGCGGGCGCAATCGGGCCGACCACCAGGACGTCCTCCATCTCGACCGATGTGAACAATCCCGGCGCGCGGGGAACGACGTACGACGAGTTGGTCGCCGCTTATGCCGATCAGGTGCGGGGGCTGTTGGACGGCGGCGCCGATCTGCTGCTCGTGGAGACGATTTTCGACACACTCAATGCGAAGGCCGCGTTCTTTGCCATCGAGCAATTGTTTGCAAACGGCGTCAGACAAGTTCCCATTATGGCCTCGGTGACGTTTATCCAAGCGGGAAGCAATCGCGGCGTGACGGGACAGACGGTTGAAGCGTTCTGGAATTCGATTTCCCATGTTCCGCTCCTGAGCGTCGGCATGAACTGTGCGCTGGGACCGAAGGAAATGCGGCCGCTCATCGAGGAACTGTCGCGGATTGCACCGGTGTATGTGAGCGCCCATCCGAATGCCGGACTGCCGAATCCATTGCTCCCCACCGGGTTTCCGGAGACGCCGGACACCCTGGCTCCGCAATTGCGTGAATGGGCCGACAGCGGTTGGCTCAACATCGTGGGGGGGTGCTGCGGTACGACGCCGGCGCACATCAAGCTCCTGGCCGAGGCGGTTCGAGGCGTCACGCCGCGGACGATTCCCAGAATAGAGCCGTACACGCGGTTGAGCGGGCTCGAGGCGCTCACGATCCGGCCGGATTCTAACTTTGTGAACATCGGGGAGCGGACCAATGTGACCGGTTCGCCAGCGTTCGCCAAGCTCATCCTCCAGGGCAAGTACGAAGACGCCTTATCGGTGGCGCGCCAGCAAGTCGAAGGGGGTGCCCAGATCATCGACGTCAACATGGATGAGGGCATGCTGGATTCTCAGGCCGCGATGGAGAAATTCCTGAGACTGATCGCTTCAGAACCGGACATCTGCAAAGTCCCCCTCATGGTCGACAGCTCCAAATGGGACGTGCTTGAGACGGGACTCAAGAACATTCAAGGCAAGCCGGTCGTCAACAGCATCAGTCTGAAAGAGGGGGAACACAAATTTATCGAACAGGCCACGCTGATCCGCCGCTACGGGGCGGCCGTGGTGGTAATGGCGTTCGACGAAAAAGGCCAGGCCGACAGCCTTGAACGAAAGCAGGAGATCTGTGCCAGATCATACCGGATTCTGACGGAGACGGTCGGTTTCTGTCCGACCGACATTATCTTTGATCCCAATGTCCTTACCGTCGCGACCGGCATTGATGAGCACAACAACTATGCGGTGAATTTTATCGAGGCGACGCGATGGATCAAGCAGCATTTGCCAGGGGCGCGTGTCAGCGGCGGCATCAGCAACGTTTCGTTCTCCTTTCGGGGCAACAACGTGGTGCGCGAAGCCATGCATTCAGCCTTTCTCTATCATGCGATCAAGGCCGGTCTCGATATGGGCATCGTGAACGCGGGCCAGTTAGCCGTGTATGAAGAGATCCCCAGGGACCTGCTCGAACTGGTGGAAGATGTGCTGCTGAACCGGCGTCCGGACGCAACGGAGCGTTTAGTCACCTTCGCGGAAACCGTCAAACGCCAGGACAAGACGGTCGTCAAGGACGATGAATGGCGCAGAGGCACCGTCGAAGAGCGGCTGTCCCACGCCCTGGTCAAGGGCATCACGGACTATATCGACCAAGATACCGAGGAGGCGCGGCAAAAATATCCAAAGCCGCTGGCGGTGATCGAAGGTCCCTTGATGGCCGGAATGAACATCGTCGGCGATCTGTTTGGGTCGGGAAAAATGTTCCTCCCCCAGGTCGTCAAAAGCGCCCGTGTGATGAAGAAGTCCGTTGCCTATCTGCTGCCGTTCATGGAGGAGGAGAAGCAACGACTCGGGGGCTACCAAGCACAGGGGAAAGTCGTTCTCGCCACTGTGAAGGGCGACGTCCACGACATCGGGAAAAATATCGTCGGCGTGGTGCTTGGTTGCAACAATTACGAGGTCATTGATCTTGGCGTGATGGTGTCGTGTGAGCACATTCTGGCTGCCGCGCGCGAGCAGAAGGCGGACATTGTCGGCTTGAGCGGGCTCATTACGCCTTCGCTTGATGAAATGGTGCATGTGGCCAAGGAGATGACGCGCGAAGGTTTTGTCGTCCCTCTCCTGATCGGCGGGGCAACGACCAGCAAAGCGCATACGGCCGTCAAGATCGCGCCCTCTTATGCCCCGTCCGTCGTCCATGTGTTGGACGCGTCACGCGCTGTCGGGGTCGTCGGCAGTCTCATGAACCGCGAGCAGAAGGCCGATTTCGTGCGCAATATCCGGGAAGACTATGATCATGTGCGTCAGGCGCATCACAACCGTGAAGCCAAACCCGTGCTCTCGCTGATGGAAGCACGCGCCCGACGATTGATTTCCGATTGGGGCAGCTTGGATATTCCTGAACCGGAAGGGCTCGGAACTCACGTGATCGAGAACCAGCCGCTCGCCGAGCTGCTACCCTTTATCGATTGGTCGCCGTTTTTCCACACATGGGAATTGAACGGTCGTTATCCCGCAATTTTCGACCACCCGACGATCGGGTCGAAGGCCAGGGAGCTGTTCGCTGACGCCCAAGAGCTGCTCGACCGCATCGTCAGCGAGAAGCTACTGACCGCCAAGGGCGTCTATGGCCTATTTGCTGCATCGAGCATCGGTGACGATATCGAGTTATACAAGGACGCGTCCCGGGAGGCTGTCCTGGCGACGATTCATACCTTGCGCCAGCAATCGGAAAAACCACAGGGTCAGCCGAACCTGGCATTGGCTGATTACGTTGCACCTCGAGGGTCAGGACGGACAGACCATGTGGGTGCTTTTGCCGTGACGGCAGGACTGGGATTGGATGCGCTTTGTCATCGCTTCGATCTGGATCATGACGACTACAATTCGATCATGGCCAAGGCCCTGGCGGATCGTCTCGCGGAGGCGTTTGCCGAATACCTGCACAAACGGGTCAGGGGGTGGTGGCGCTATGGCAATCTGGAGCAATTGACCAACGAGGAGTTGATCCGGGAGAAATATCGAGGTATTCGACCTGCGCCCGGGTACCCGGCCTGTCCGGACCACACGGAAAAGCGACCATTGTTCGATCTCTTACAGGTGGAAACACACACAGGGATCACCTTGACGGAGAGCTTTGCCATGCTACCGGCCGCGGCAGTGAGCGGATGGTATTTTGCGTATCCCAACGCAAAATATTTTGCCGTAGGAAAAATCGGCAGGGATCAGGTGGAAGATTATGCCCGCCGGAAGGGAATGGACGTGCAAACCATCGAACGCTGGCTTTCCCCAAACCTCAATTACGAACCCCGTTAGGAAACTTCCGCCAGAAGCGGCTGTCTGACCGGCTTGCCGACGGCCGCCGTCAGCGACGATTTCAGCAGCCGAAACCGGTCCTCTGCCCAACGATTGAACGTGTCCGAGTCCTGGAACACCAGATCCCAAGCTTTTGCGGCATCGAGCATCAAGAGTTGATGCGGTTGTCCTTCTGCAGGCAAATAGACGATGAGCACTGCGGATTTCCCAGTCAAACTGATGTCCGTGAAGACGTGTACCATAGCGCCCTGCGGCAACGTGACCTCGCGTGAGGCCGCTTCCGCGAGCGGCTGGTACATGCGATGGAGAAACTGGGAGGTGACTTCGTACGCGCCGCTGGTGCCGAGCAGTCGGGGATTCGGGGATTCGCCAAAGAGGTTTTCCGTGAGATAGGTCGCGGCTTCCCATGTCGGCATGACACCAGAGGTAACGAGGGATTCGCACAGGTAGGCGATCCAGTTTCTGGTAATCCCTGTTTTCTTCACGGACGCAGCTTTCTTGGCCATGATCGGAGTCCTTTCGATGCCAGCTCGACGGCCGGTGCTGCACCGTCCTCTTCGTGGTGAAACGACCCTGTCGATTAATTGCAGTATAGCGGCCGGCTCACGACAGTCAACGAAATGCCGCAATCTCACGGAATTGTGTCGTGCGGCGCGCTGCCGATAGAGTTACAGTTGGCGAGGAAGACCTGCGGTGATACGGTCGGCGTACTGCTCATGAATGCGCTTGATGTCGGCGAGCGAGGCCAGGAAGACATCGAGCAACTCGGGATCGAAGTGTTCGCCGCGATGCTTGCTCATCAGATCGACGGCATGATCGAACTCGAATGCCGGCTTGTACACACGGGCAGTTGTGAGCGCATCGAAGGCGTCGGCGATGGCAGCGATGCGGCCCTCGATCGGGATCGCCTCTCCTTTTATCTTGCGGGGGTATCCACTGCCGTCCCACCGCTCATGGTGGGTCAACGCAATGGTCGCCGCGACGTTCAGGATTTCAGCATCGGAACCAGCCAAAATCCGATAGCCGATTTCTGCATGCTGGGCGATGACGTTAAATTCATCCTGCGTAAACTTCCCCGGCTTGAGCAATACATGATCGGGGGTGCCGATCTTGCCGATATCGTGCATAGGACTGGCGGTGCGGATCAGGTCGCATCGTTCGCTCGACAACCCATATCGGCGGGCCAGTAGCTCGCAATAGTGGCTCATGCGTTGAATATGTTGCGCCGTGGCGCTGTCGCGGAACTCCGCCGCAATGGCTAGCCGTTGAATCGTCTCTTCCCGCGAGAGCCGCAGTTCCTTCTCGCTTCGTTCGAGCCATTCCAACGCCTGCTGCAACGCCAACGTTCTGGTTCTGACCACGTCCTCGAGATTGTCCCGATGCAGTCGGCTCTCCATTTCGAGCCGCCGGCGGCGCAACGCATTGGCGACGTTGATGAGGACTTCATTCGCTTCAAACGGCTTGATGATGTATCCGAACGCGCCCATTTCGAGCGCGGCATTGGCGAGGAGGGGGCTGTCGAGCCCGGTCACCATGATGGCGGCAGTGTGCGGATATTGACGGAACATATATCTGACCAAATCCATGCCGGACTCGCCCGGCATGTTGACGTCGCAAAGCACCAGGGCAAATGTGGATTCGTCCAGTCGCTGCCGCGCTTCCTTGGCGTCGGAGGCCAGCACGACTTCATAACCGTGCGACTGCAGCATGTAGCCGAGCAGACGACGGATCGGTTCCTCGTCGTCGACAATCAACACGCGCTTGAGGTCAAGGAGTGCTTGCTGGGCGGGGCGATCGAGCAACAACGTCATGGGGCGAAGACTCTATCGGTTCAACGAGGTTTGATGCGCGCCGTTCGGCTAGGCTTCGATCGTCTGAAAGAACTCTAAAACGGGGTGCACCTTTTATGCCACTAATTAATGATTTTGTACTGAGTTCGATGATCGATGAAGACGGCTCATATTGTTGATATCCGTGCATGGTTTCGGGGTCCGAAGTATTCACGGGTGGGGCAAGGATTCACGGCCGACCATCGGTAACTCTCCCAGGTGTGCTGTACAGAATTTGGCCGAGTGCCACGAGATTGTACAAGGACGCCTGCCACAAAGAGACATCTGCGGTATCCACGCCGCCTCCATTTCATTGCGATTTGATAGTCGGTTCACTATAATGCCCCAATTTCTCGGGGGACATTTCATGAATGCAGGAGCGGGTTTGGTTCGCGCAGATGGTCGTCGGAAGGATCAGCTTCGTCCCGTTAAAGTGACACGCAATTTTATCAAGCACGCTGAAGGATCTGTACTGATTGAAATGGGCGACACTAAAGTGATTTGTACTGCGTCCATCGAAGAGAAGGTCCCGCCATTCCTGAAAGGCAAGGGAACGGGTTGGGTGACGGCGGAATACGCCATGTTACCGCGGGCTACCCATGACCGCTCACCGCGGGAGGCGGTCAAGGGCAAACAGGGGGGCCGGACGTTGGAAATCCAACGGCTGGTGGGACGGGCCCTGCGTGCCGTGACCAACTTGTCTCAACTCGGCGAACGGTCCATCTGGATCGATTGCGACGTGATCCAGGCGGACGGGGGGACGCGTACGGCTTCAATCACGGGGTCGTTCATCGCCCTGGCTGATGCCATGGCCGTCTTGAAGACGCGTGGACTGATCAAGAAGCGGCCTTTAACCGACTACCTTGCGGCTATCAGCGTGGGCAAGGTGGATGGTGAAATTCTCGTGGACCTGGCCTATAACGAGGATTCGACGGCTGAAGTGGATCTCAATCTCGTCATGACCGGCAAAGGACAATTTGTTGAGATCCAGGGAACAGCCGAGAAAACGCCGTTTGCCAAACAGGATATGGACGGATTTCTCGCCCAGGGCTGGGGAGCCATCCAGACGTTGACCGCCTTGCAGCGCGACCTGATCGGTGCGTTAGAATAGACTCGGATCAATACCCCTCATGCACCGCGAACTGGTTCTCGCCACACGCAATCGTCACAAAGGCGAGGAACTTGCCGCACTTCTGGCTGATCTGCCGATTCGCATCCGTACCATGGATGACTTTCCGGAAGTGCCGGATGTTGTAGAGGATGGCGCCACCTGCGAGGCCAACGCAATTAAGAAAGCCCGTGCGGTGTCCGAGGCCACAGGACTCCTCGCGATCGCCGACGATACCGGCTTGGAGGTGGATGCTTTGGCAGGGCGTCCTGGGGTTTATGCCGCCCGTTACGCAGGGCCGAAGGCCACCTACGAAGATAATTGCAAAAAGCTGCTGCAGGAACTGAACGGAGTACCGCGGGATCGCAGGACGGCCCGGTTCATGACGGCTGCCGCAGTGGCGGCACCTTCTCAGGCGGTGGAAGTCGCCACAGGTTGGTTGGACGGGTTCATCACGGAAGAGCCTGCCGGGGCTCGTGGCTTTGGTTATGATCCCGTCTTTTATGTGCCGGAGCTCGGCAAGACGTTGGCTGAACTCTCGAGCGAGGAGAAAAACCGCATCAGCCATCGTGCGAAAGCCTTTGCACAAGTGCGGAACTTATTGCACAATAGACTACAAAGCCAACGGAGTTGAGACCGGTTCGGAAAGTCGGGGCGTAGCGCAGCCCGGTAGCGCGCCTGCTTTGGGAGCAGGATGTCGGAGGTTCAAATCCTCTCGCCCCGACCAAAGTGTAACAATACCAATTGAGAGTCGAGAGGCTTTGAAGCCGGCGAATGCCGACCGCTAGAAGGAAAAGGTCGCCGTGTTTCTGGCGACCGACAGCGAGTTGGCCGGGCCGGAGGCCAAATCCTCTCGCCCAGATCACACCGCAGAGGAGTGCTGAGGTGTTAGAATACCGCGCGATCGATCCAGAGGAATCTTCAATTAGTACTGCCTGACAACTCAGAACGCATAACTCAGAACTTATAACTTCTTCTAAGGCGCCGGTAGCTCAGTCGGATAGAGCATCAGCCTTCTAACTAAGTGTCACACCTAAGTATTTTCAACTAGTTGCGGTGAACTACTTGATTCGCAAGCATTTGCAGGTAGACACGAGAGGACAGCAGGTTACACGACGGGACTTAGAAGCTCACATATTGAGTCGAGTTGGACACATAGATGGGCACATGAAATAGCATGATTTTTCGCAGCTAATTGTGGGGTAGAGATCACGCGCCTCT
>DASVBB010000065.1:0-12103 GCA_036376045.1 Nitrospira sp. | reverse complement strand
GTGATCGAAGTTCACAGTCTCGGCAATGCCGTCGATCTGGTAGAGATCTTTCAGATAGCCGTAGAGATGGCGGTAGTCGACGATCCTTCGAAGATTGCACTTGAAGTGTCCGTGATAGACCGCATCGAACCGGATCAGGGTGACGAAGAGCCGCCAGTCCGTCTCGGTGACCTGCGAGCCGAAGAGATAGCGGCGATCGGCGAGGCGCTGCTCCACCCGATCGAGCGCCTCGAAGAGCCTGCGCACGGCCCGCTCGTAAGCGGCCTGTGAGGTGGCGAATCCGGCGCGATACACACCGTTGTTCACCTGGTCGTACAGGAAGGCGTTCCACTCGTCGATGTCCTGACGCAGCGGTTCGGGATAGAGATCGAGGCGGCTGTCCGTCAATCGATCGAATTCCCGATTGAACATGCGCATGAGGTCGTCATCGGAGTTCGACACAATCCGTCTCGTGACGGTATCCCACAGGACCGGCACGGTGACACGCCCGCGGTAGGCGGGATCGGTCGCGTGATAGGCCTCGCTGAGAAACTGGAAACCGTTGAGCCTGTCCGCCGAATGGCCGGGACCGTCGCGAAAGGCCCAGCCCCGCTCATCCCGAATCGGATCGACGACGGTCATGCCGATGACCGGCTCAAGGCGTTTCAGCTTGCGCACGATGATCGTTCGGTGTGCCCAAGGACAGGCCCAGGAGACGTAAAGGTGGTACCGCCCGGCAGCGGCCGGATACCCTGACCGTCCGTCGGCCGTCACCCACTCGCGGAACGCGTCATCCTGCCGTGTGAACTCGCCAGCGGAGGATTGCTCAAGAGGAAATTGTCCCTTGCCTGTCATTCGAACCCTTGTCGACTTCGTGCAATGTCTGCAGTATGGCACAGGGCCTGCCGATGAAAACAGGTGAGCCGATGTCATCAGAAGTCGCACAAGCTGTGACAAGAATGACGGAATCGGGACGTCCCTAGAGGTCTGCCGCGTGCAATCCACGAAACGAAGAGCTGTAAAGCACCAACGAGGAGTTGACGACCTCGAAGGAAGAATTCCGGGACGGAGTCAAAGCGGACGGCGGTCTCCTAGGGAGGCGCCGTGTTCAAGTCCGGTCCGTGACTTGCCAAGATGGATCTGTGCGGCATGTCTCCTGGTTGCCTACCGAGCTGCCCGTTCCCGGCTGTCCAATGCTGGGTCGGCGTCGACAACACGATACTTTCGATGTCGGCGGCCAGGAGCGTCGATCAACAGAAGGAATAGCCTTGGCAGAATTACAACCATCGGATCTGGCCCGTCTTCGTGAACAGGCGGAACAGCTGAACCGGCGGTCACCCCAGACGCTCCCCAAGGTCACCCCACAAGATGTCGAGTCGCTGGTGCAGGAGCTGCGCGTGCATCAGATTGAATTGGAATTGCAATGCCAGGAACTCCAGCATGCGCAGACAGACATCGAAGAAAGCCGCGATCGCTACCGCGAGCTGTATGAATCCCTCCCGATGGGCTATCTCAGCGTCGATGCGGCCGGCCTCATCTATGATGTGAATCCCGCAGGCGAGTCTTTGTTCGGCATCGGACCTGACCGTAAGTTGAAGAACTTCTTCTACTACTTCTTCTCTGACGACGAAAGCGATGTGGCCCGGCGGTTCGTGCGGAGAATTCTTGACGAGAGAAAGCCGGACAGTATCGAGTTAAGGATGAAACGGTGCGACGACAGCAGCTTCGTGTCGGCGTTGCAGGCGGCTCCGGTGGAACTCGGCGGAGGCAAGGGGGAACGCGTGCGCGTCGCCTTTAAGGATGTGACCCATCGGAAAGCCGTCGAGGAGACCTTGCGCCAGCATCAGCTGGAATTGGAAGCCAATCGGGTCGAGCTTCAGGAGCTGATGGCCAAGCTGTTTACCGCGCAGGAGGAAGAGCGCCGACGGATTGCCTGCGATCTGCACGATGACCATTGCCAGCGCATCACGGCCTTGATTCTCGAAGCGAGCGCCATGGAGAAAACGATTCGAGCCGTCATGCCATCGCTCATGCCGCGCATGAGTTCACTCAGGAACAAGCTGAGCGACATCCTGGACGACTTTCGCCACATGACCCATGAGCTACACCCCCGGCACCTCGACACGGTGTCGTTGGCGTGCTCGATGCGGACCTATATCAAGGATTTCGTCGAATACGCCGATCTCGTGGTGGACTTCCACGAGCAGGCGATGCCGGGCCAACTGCCGATGCCGATCACCATTTGTCTCTATCGCCTGCTTCAGGAAAGCCTCGGCAACATCCGTAAACACGCCAATGCCAAGCACGTGGAGGTCTCGTTGTCGGGAGACAATCAACAGGTCGAGCTTCGCGTGAAGGACGACGGCGACGGGTTCAATTTTGCGGACAACAAGAAAGGCCTGGGGCTGACCAGCATGCAGGAGCGCGTCAGACCGTTGCGAGGCCATGTGCACATCGGGAGCACGCCCGGACGGGGAACACTCGTCACCGTCCGGATCCCTCTGCCTTCCGAGACCTGAGTGCGGAGAAGAGGGCACTGGTTTGGCGGAGGCCTCGAAGGCGATCAGGCGCTGCCTCTGGCTGTATCCCCGTTCCCGCCAATTCGAGTCCGAGGTTAGGGACTGCGCCTTGCGCCTCCTGCGGTTGAAGTAGCCGGCATCTCTTCCATCTCATTGCTGAGACAGCACGCGGATGTAGGCCAGGACGTCCTGCATTTCGCCGTCGGTGAGACGCCCCCTCCAGGAGTGCATGGGGCTAAAGACCGCCCCGTGCTCGATCGTCCGCAATAACGTCTCATCCGATTTCATGAACGAGCCGGGGCGATGGAAGTTCGCCGGCGCAATCGTGAGCAAGAGGGCGTTGGGTCCGTCGCCGTATCCGCGCGGGCCGTGGCAGGTCATGCAGTGGCGCTCATAGAGGGTTTTGCCTCGCGAGATATCGGCGGGATACTCTTGCGCTGGCAGATTCGCCGCGACTGTCAGGCTCATCCAGAACGTGAAGCCTGCCATCACGCCAATCTTGATGGTCATCGTCCGATGTTGTATCGTTCGCATCGCCATCCAAAGGAAGATTGTGAGCAAGTCCGCTGTCGTTTACAAGAGCCCGCCGTATCGGCGGCGCTCAAGAAGGAGGCAGACATGAGACATCATTGGGCATTACGAGTGGCACTCGCTTCTGTCGTGGTGGCCGGTCTCTGGGCTGATCTGCCTGTCCGTTCGCAATCAGAACAGACCGTTGAGGTGGTCATTAAGGATTCTACGTTCATCACGAAACAGAGTGTCTTGCGTCTCGGACTCCCAACGACGATCACCATCAGCAACGAGGATACTCGGCGACACGATTTCGGCTCGACCATGTTCGAGGGGATCCCCACAAAGATCGAGAAGGACGGCGTGAGCGTGTACGGCCGCGGAGTCGGCGGCGTCATGTTGGATGCCCGGCGCGAGGCGGTCATCCGCTTCACGATGGAGCGACCCGGGCGGTACACGTTTCGCTGCTCGATCCATCCGGAGATGCAGGGAGAGCTCTTGCTCCTGAGCGCGGAGGCCGTGTAGAGGTGCAGGAGTTGATTCTTGGCCGGTGATGGAACAGACTGCGTCTGTCACACCGCATCCATTTACGTCTTGAGAAGTGAGGAGTCTATCGATGGCCAGCGGTTCGCATCCCACAGTCGGCATACTGGTCGGGGGGGGGCCGGCTCCCGGCATCAACAGCGTCATCAGCGCCGTGACGATCCGCAGCATCATGGGAGGATCGGAGGTGCTCGGGTTCGTCGACGGATTCAAGTGGCTGATGGAAGGCAGCACCGCCCACATGCACCCGCTGTCCATTGAAGAAGTCAGCCGCATCCATTTCCGCGGCGGCTCGCATTTGGGAACCTCACGGGCCAATCCTACCAAGAAGCCGGAACACTTGGACCGCGTCCTGGCCACGCTGACGGGTCTGGGCGTCACGCGCCTGGTCACGATCGGAGGCGACGATACGGCATTCTCGTCGCTCAAATTGGAATCCCGTTCCGCGGGCAAGTTACAAGTTGTGCACGTGCCGAAAACGATCGACAACGACCTCGACCTTCCGCACGGGATTCCAACGTTCGGCTTTCAGACCGCCCGGCACTTCGGGGTCGAGATTGTGAAGAATCTGATGGTGGATGCGCGGACCACCTCACGCTGGTATCTCACGGTGACGATGGGGCGTAAGGCCGGACATCTGGCGCTGGGGATCGGCAAAGCCGCGGGCGCCACGCTGACGATCATCCCCGAGGAATTTACCGAGCGGCCGGTGAAACTCCAGCGTCTCGTGGACGCCGTGATCGGCTCGATGATCAAGCGGTTCGAAAGCGGGCGGACCGACGGCATCATTGTCCTGGCGGAGGGCTTGATCGAGATCATCGACCAGGATGATCTGGGCGGGCTGGAACATGTCGAGCGCGACGAACACGGCCACTTGCGCCTGTCGGAAGTCGACATCGGCGATCTGCTCAGGCGCGAGGTGACCCACGGCTTGAAAGCGTTGGGCCTTTCCGTCACGGTGGTCTCGAAGAACGTCGGCTACGAGTTGCGCTGCGCAGATCCTATTCCTTTCGACATCGAATACACCCGAGATCTCGGCTATTGCGCCGCGCAATATTTGCTCGACGGCGGGACCGCGGCGATGGTCTCGATCCAGGACGGCAGGTTTTCACCCATTCCATTCAAACAGATGCTCGATCCCGTCACGGGACGGGCGAGAGTGCGGATGGTGGACACCGAATCGCAGTCGTATCACATCGCGCGGCAATACATGATCAGGCTGGACGATGACGATTTCAAGGATCGAGACCGCCTGGAACGCCATGCGGCGCTCGTGCATTTGTCGCCCGAGGCATTCACGAAGCGGTTTGCGCCGGCCGGTGCACACAAGCCGGGGTAACGGGAAGGATTCGACGCCATGCAGGTGCTGGTCGCCAACGACGGATCGAAATACGGCAAATGGGCGCTGGAGTGGGTGGCCCGCCTGCCGCTGGCCGCTCCATTGTCCGTCAAAGTCCTCCACGTCGTGGATCTGGGCACACTCCGGGCGCCGTTCATGGTGCAGCCGATGGTGGCCGGGACGGAACGCTACATGAAAGCGGAAGTCGCGAAGTTCATCGCGAACGCGAAGCGGACGAAAGAAGACTCGGGCGCCAGACTCAAGTCGTTGCGATTGAGCGGCAAGGTGGTCACCGAACGCGGGCCGGTGGCGGCGACCATCGTGAAAACCGCGGCACGCGGTGTCCAGCTGGTGGCGGTGGGGTCGCGCGGATTGGACGCGCTTGACCGATTCATGCTGGGCAGCGTCTCGGCCCATGTCATCCACCACGTCTCTTGTTCGGTGCTGGTGGTTCGGGAAGCTCCGCGCCCGATTCAGCGCATCGTGCTCGCGGTGGATGGCTCGGCCGCGTCGAAGCGGGCCGTGCAGTTCCTGTTGAAGTCGATGAACCCCGGAACACGCACGGCCGGGGAAGAAGCGATCACGGTCACCGTGGCGCATGCCATGCCGTTTCTCAACTATCCCGAGTTGCGTGAAGCCGGGAAGTCGATCGTGGAAGAGTGCTCGGCCAAATTGCTCCGAGTGGGCTATCAGGTTGAGCAGGCGGCGACGCTCGGCAATCCGGCGGACGAGATCCTGAAAGCCGCCGAAACGCACAAGGCCGATCTCATCGTGACTGGCGCCAAAGGGTTAGGCGCCATCGGGCGCTTCCTCCTCGGCAGCGTCTCGACGAGGGTCGTGCAGCATGCCCACTGTTCCGTGTTGATCGTGAGGTAAACGGTTCCATGAACGGGAAGCACGCCGGTCTCCTCATCTTATTGTGTCTCACGGTCGTGTTTCAGATGCTCGGTGTGCCGGCGACACTGCTGGATGCCGGCGGCACGGTCGAACTCGGTGAATCATCCGTGCTGGAAGGATGGTCCATCCAGTCGTCACAACCCGACGTGATCCCCGCCACCGGGTCTATCCTCCTGGCGGAGGCCCAGCGCTCGGTGCGGGTGCCGATTCTCGCCGGCGCGCTCTTCCGTCCTCCGCTCTCCTGATCCCGCTTCTCTTGGCTTCAGAGCACAATTCCGAAATATGAGCGCCTCTTCCGGGATGGATGAGGCGACGACTACAGGAAGGAATGAGGATGACACGGATACGTTTGAGCCTGTGTGTTGTCATGGCCATGACGCTCTCGGCGTGCGGACATACGGCGTCGACCGCCGGCAGGACCGTGCGAACGGTCGAGATTTCCCAGCAGGTCAAGCCGCAGATTATGTACGCCTCGCCGGGTGAGGAAGTCCGGTGGACGAACATGCGCTCGACCCCGGTGCGCGTCGGCTTTTTGAGCCTGCGTCTCCTGGAAGATCATCACTGCCAGAAAGGCATTGTCGATCTGTTCGGACAGGTCAACGACCACATCACGATCGAGCCGGGAGAATCGATCAGTCTGTGCCCCGGCAAGACCGGTGACCTCCAGTACAATGTGTGGTTCGATCCGGAAGACCCGCGGGGACTGATCAGCCCGACGCTGACCATCAGCATCAGGAAGGGCTGAGGTCCGGCAGGACGTCCGGCGGTGCCCAAAAGACTCGTGTATAGTGCGCCCGATGGACTCGGCGGATCTCGTGATCGTCGGCGGGGGTGCAGCCGGTCTTGCGGCCGCCATCGCTTCCGGTGAGCGCAAAGGAGACCGCAGGGTGGCTCTCCTCGACAGCGCGAAGACGCTCGGGGCCAAGATCCTGGTCTCCGGCGGCGGCCGGTGCAACGTCACGCACGAAGCGGTGACCGCCGCCGACTTCTTCGGCAATCGCCACATCATCAAGAATGTGCTCGCTGCCTGGCCTGTCCAACGCACCGTCGAGTGGTTCGCCGGCATGGGCGTCGAGCTCAAACGCGAACCCACCGGCAAACTCTTTCCCACGACCGACAAGGCGAGAACGGTGCTCACGGCGCTCCTGACCCGCTGCCGGGACCTGGAGGTCGACATCCAGGCGGATCGGCAGGTCCGTGAGATCACACGGGCCGAGGGCGGCTTTCTCGTCCGACACAGCCAGGGCACGATGACTGCCCGTGCGCTCGTGCTCGCCACCGGCGGCCGGTCGCTGCCGAAATCGGGGAGCGATGGGTCGGGCTATGCGCTGGCCCGCTCGCTGGGTCATTCGCTCACCTCGACCGTTCCCGCGCTGGTGCCGCTCATCCTGCACGAGACGATGTTTCATCGCGGACTCTCCGGCCTGTCGCATGACGTGACGCTCACCACGGTCGTGGCCGGCGAGCCCATCGACGTTCGCACCGGAAGCATGCTCTGGACACATTTCGGCGTGAGCGGTCCGGTGGTGATGGACGCGAGCCGGTGGTGGACATGGGCAAGGGAGCAGGGACGGGTGGCAGACGTCTTTGCCAATCTGGTTCCGGATTGGACTGCGGAAGCGGCCCGCCAGTGGTTCATGGCAGAAGCGGCAGCCAGCCCTCGAAGGTCGCTCGCGAAGACCCTCGCACTGATCCTGCCCGAGCGCCTTGCCGACGCGGTCTGCGCCTCCGCCGGTGCCGATCCGCGGACACCTGCCGCACAAGCGCCGCGCGCAGAGCGCGAGCGGTTGCTCGCCGTGCTGACACGGCTCCCACTCCCTGTCACGACGGATCGGGGCTGGAACCACGCCGAAGTGACGGCTGGCGGCGTGCCGCTCGAAGAGGTCAACTACCGGACCATGGAGTCGAAGCTGGTTCCCGGGCTGTATCTGATCGGTGAACTCCTCGATTGCGACGGGCGCATTGGCGGATTCAATTTTCAATGGGCGTGGGCGACCGGCTACCTGGCGGGCTCCGCCGCCCTTGCGGTTCCGTCGTAAGATCGCGCGTATTGGTGGAACACTTGAGGTCTGAGCTGGAGCGGAGTACATATGAAGGTAGCGGTGCGATACGCCCGTTGCTCATGATCCGATTCTTCGGACACATCCTCACCTCCCTCGGCAGCAAGGTTCTCATTGCCCTTTCAGGGCTGGCACTCGCCGTCTTCGTCGTCTTCCATATGCTTGGCAATCTCCAAGTATTCCAAGGGCCGGAGGCGCTGAACACCTACGCCGCGTTTCTCAGGGAGATGCCGATAGCGCTGTGGGGCGTGCGCCTGACGCTGCTGGCCATCGTCGGTGCGCACATCGGGCTTTCAATCCGGTTGGCCGTCCACAATCGACGCGCGCGGCCGGTGGGCTATGTCACGCGTCAGTACCGACGGGCCACGCTGGCCTCCCGCACGATGGCGCTCACCGGAAGCCTTCTGACGTTGTTCATCGTCTTCCATCTGCTCCATTTGACCGCCGGCGTGGTCGATCCGTCGGTGCACAACCGCTTGGACATCCGCGGGTATCGTGACGTCTTCGGCAATGTCGTGCATGCGTTTCAGAATCCCTTGCTGGTCGTGATTTATCTGCTCGGCCAGGCCGTGCTGGGCTTGCATCTCAGCCATGCGCTCTCCAGCAGCCTCCAGAGCCTGGGCATGGAGCATCCCATGCTGGACCGGCTGTTTCGAGGCGCCGGGCCGCTGATCGCCATCCTGGTCGTTGTCGGGAATACCGCGATCGTACTGGCGATCGCCTTCGGGCTGGTGCACGCATGATCGCGCTCGATTCCAAAGTCCCGCCGGGACCGCTCGAGACGAAATGGGACCGGCACCGTTTTAGTGAAAAGCTGGTCAGCCCGACGAACAAGCGGCCGATCAGCATTATCGTGGTCGGCACTGGATTGGCCGGTGCCAGCGCCGCATCCACCCTCGGGCAGCTCGGCTATCAAGTGGAGTGTTTCTGCTTTCAGGACAGCCCCCGGCGGGCGCACAGCATTGCCGCGCAGGGCGGCATCAACGCAGCGAAGAATTATCAGGACGACGGGGACAGCATCGAGCGTCTCTTCTACGACACGATCAAGGGTGGCGACTTTCGCTCGCGCGAAGCCAACGTGTATCGGCTTGCGCAAGTCAGTACCCAGATCATCGATCAATGCGTGGCACTCGGCGTGCCGTTTGCCCGCGAATACGGCGGACAGCTCGCCAACCGCTCGTTCGGAGGCGTGCAGGTGTCCCGCACGTTCTACTGCCGGGGACAGACCGGCCAACAGCTTCTGCTCGGCGCCTATTCCGCGCTCTGCTGGCAGATCGAGCGAGGCCAGGTGCGAATCCATCCGCGGACCGAGATGCTGGATCTGGTCGTGATCGACGGCCACGCGCGGGGGATCGTGGTGCGCGATCTCGTCACAGGGGAGATCCGATCGCACACGGCCCAGGTCGTCGTGCTCGCCACCGGAGGGTACAGCAACATCTTTTATCTCTCGACGAACGCCAGCGGCAGCAACGTGACCGCCACCTACCGTGCCTGGAAGCAGGGCGCGGCCTTCGCGAATCCCTGCTTTACGCAGATCCATCCGACGGCGATTCCGCCCAGCGAAGCGTATCAGGCGAAGCTGACGTTGATGTCCGAGTCGCTGCGCAACGATGGGCGCCTCTGGGTGCCCAAGCACAAGGGCGACGTGCGACCGGCCGGCGAAATTCCTGATACCGAGCGTGATTATTTCCTGGAACGCCGCTATCCCCGGTTCGGCAACCTGGCTCCCCGCGACCTCGCCTCACGCGCGGTCAAACAGATGTGCGACGAAGGCTCCGGCGTGGGCCCCGGCGGCCATGGCGTGTATTTGGACCTCTCCGATGCCATCACACAGCAGGGGCTGGACGTGGTCCAGGAACGCTACGGCAATCTGTTCGACATGTATCAGCGCATTACCGGCGAAGACGCGTACAAGACGCCGATGCGCATCTATCCGGCACCGCACTATACGATGGGAGGGCTCTGGGTCGATTACAATTTGATGAGCACGATTCCCGGCCTGTTCGTCATCGGCGAGGCCAACTTTGCCGATCACGGCGCGAACCGGCTGGGCGCGAGTTCCCTGATGCAAGGATTGGCCGACGGCTACTTCATCCTTCCCTATACGATCGGCCATTACCTGGCGACCACCAAGGCGAGCGCCATCGGGCAGGATCATCCGGACGTGCGGGCGGCGAAGGAACGCGTGAGCGATCGGATCGCCCGTCTGTTGCGGGGAAGAGGAAAACAGACCGCGGCCTCATTTCATCGAACCTTGGGACGGCTGATGTGGGACCTCTGCGGGATGGCGCGGCAGGAAGCAGGACTCAAGCAGGCGCTCGAGCGGATCCCGGCGTTGCGCGAACAATTCTGGAGCGAAGTCGCGGTATTGGGTTCCGGCGAAACGTTCAACCAGGAATTGGAATATACCGGCCGGGTCGCCGATTTTCTCGAATTCGCAGAATTGCTCTGCCATGACGCACTCCAACGGGAAGAGTCGTGCGGTGCGCACTTCCGCGAAGAACACCAGACGGCGCTCGGAGAGCCCGTGCGGGACGACGCGCAATTTTCCTATGTCGCCGCCTGGGAATATGTGCCCAACAGCCGGCCCGTGCTGCATAAGGAACCGCTGGTGTTCGAGTTCGTAAAGGCCACGATGCGGACGTATTGAACAAGAGTGACGACGATGAGATTCACGCTGAAAATATGGCGACAGGGCGGACCGAAGGAGAAGGGACGCCTGGTCACCTATCACGCCAAGGACATCACTCCGGCGATGTCGTTCCTCGAAATGCTCGACGTCGTCAATCACGAGCTCACGCTCAAGGGCGAAGAACCGGTGGCGTTCGAATATGACTGCCGCGAAGGCATTTGCGGCAGTTGCTCGCTCGTCATCGACGGCGTGCCGCATGGACCGGATCGGGGCATCACCGCCTGTCAATTATATATGCGGCGGTTTACCGACGGCGCCACGATCACGATCGAGCCCTGGCGCGCCAAAGCCTTTCCAATCATCAGGGATCTCGTCGTGGACCGGAGCGCGCTGGACCGCATCATGCAGGCCGGCGGATATATTTCCGTCAATACCGGCGGCGCGGTCGACGGCAACGTACTGCTGATCGGGAAAGATCAGGCGGAGACGGCGATGGACGCCGCCTCCTGTATCTCCTGCGGCGCTTGCGTGGCGGCCTGCAAGAATGCCTCCGCCACGCTCTTTGTCGCAGCGAAAGTCTCCCACCTTGCCGCTCTGCCCCAAGGCGAACCGGAACGGCATAAGCGCGCCAAGGCCATGGTAGCCGCGATGGATAGAGAAGGGTTCGGGTCCTGCGGTAACCAATATGAATGCGAAGCGGTCTGTCCGAAATCGATCAGCGTCCATTTCATTGCCAAGTTGAACCGAGAATTCCTCCTTGCCACCATCGCTGAACCAGTGCCGTTTACGGAAGCGCCGGCCGATCCCCATGTCGAATCTGACTGACAGAGGGATCGAGGGCTCCTGTCCAGGGTGATCCCCCGCCTACACTCATGACAAATGGACAACTTGTCCTTTTACTCGTGTTTTAAGGACAACTTGTCTCGCATTGCACCTGATTCCTCTGACGAGATCCCTTGGAAATCTGGATTATTCCCCTAATCACGTGTGCGGTTTTTGCTGGGGCAACGCCTGGCAATGACCTAGTAAGGGCATCTTAATTACAAACCTGGGAAGGCGAGGGAGGTGGTCATGAAACTCTTGTCGTATTGCAGTCTGTTCATGTTGGTGATACTCATCTCGTTCCCCGTCAGTGCTGATGCTTTCTCCAGGCGCAGTCATCACTCCGAAACAGCCCCGCAATCAGCGCCGCTCAGGACAACTCAACTCACCACGAGTCAAACGAACACACTCGATGCGTCACCTCAAGCCGTTCCGGAACCACCGGTGCTCTGGCTCATGACCATCGGCGTTGGGTTGCTCGCAATTGGTGCCCTGTCCAGGCGGTTTCGTGGATCTGCAGAGTGAGTCACACTAATAAGACCAACGGCTGGCGCCATGACCAATGGTGAGCAAACAGGTCTGGCGCCTTCCTGGGCTGTGATCCTATCGAATCAAGTGTTGTCTCGTCATTGTGTGGCGAGGAACTGTCCCCACTGTCGATCGTCCGATCACTGCTATCGCATACCTCGGCATCGCAGCATGGACTTTTGTCAACGGCTTCTCGGGCACTTTCCCTGGTATTGCAGGCAGTGTTCGTCAATAGTCGGTCTGTGACGTACGGGAAGGAGTGGCCAATGGAAGC
>DASVBB010000005.1:0-3157 GCA_036376045.1 Nitrospira sp. | reverse complement strand
GTGGCGCGCCGGGCCTCGCGTATGAGGCAAGCAGCAGAGAGAGAATCAGGGGTCGCTGGGTTTCAACACGACATAGAAGGCCCGGCCTTCACGCAGGACGCGCAGCAGCACGGTGTCGCCCCGGCGGACTTTGCCGATCGCGCTCGTGAATTCGCCGACGGACCCGACGTCCGCTCGATTGACCTCCTTGATGAGATCGCCTTCGCGGAGACCTTCGGCCTGGGCCAGGCTGCCTGCGTCCACTTTGGTGACGAGCACACCACGGGTTTCATGCAGCTTGAACTTCTCGGCCAGTGCGGCCGTGAGATCCTGCACGTCGAGACCGAGCTTGGCTTCGGTGCGCGATTGCGGCAGCGAGGCGACGGTCGCATGGTCACGACGCTCCGTCAGCGCCACCTCCACAATCATCCGTTGTTGATTGCGCACGAGTTCCACTTTGGCGGTGGCACCCGGGACCAGTCCGGCCACAATGCGCGACAGCCGGTTGGGGCTGTCGATCACCGACCCTTCGATCCGCGTGATGACGTCTCCCGGCTTGATGCCGGCTGCGGCCGCCGGATCTTTTTCGAACACCTCGTTGACGAGGACGCCTTCCTGCTCGGTCACGCCGAATTTCTTGGCCAGCTCCGGGGTCAAGGGTTGAATCCCGACACCGAGCCAGCCCCGGACGACGCGGCCCTGCTCCATGAGCTGTTGCAGGACCTGTTTGGCCATGTTGGAGGGAATGGCGAAGCCGATGCCCTGCGCAAAGTTGATGATGGCGGTATTGATGCCGATGACTTCTCCGCGCAGGTTGAAGAGCGGCCCCCCCGAGTTTCCCGGATTGATTGAGGCGTCGGTCTGGATAAAATTTTCGTAGCGCGAGAGATTGACGTTCTCGCGTCCGATGCCGCTGACCACGCCGAGGGTGACCGTCCGCTCCAGGCCGAAGGGATTGCCCACCGCCAGCACCCATTGACCCACACGAACACTGCTCGAGTCGCCGAATCGGGCGTTCGGCAGTGGATGCTCGGCGGTCACTTTCAAGACCGCCAGATCGGTATCCGGATCTTTGCCGACGACCTGGGCGATCATCTTCGATTTGTCGGAGAGGCGGACCTCGATTTCGGTCGCGTCCCCCACGACATGGTTGTTGGTGATGATATGGCCGTCCGGTGTGATGATGACTCCTGCCCCTGAGCCCGGCGCATTGGGCGCACGCTCCTGCGCAAATTCGCGGCTTTTCCCGCCGAGGCTGATGGGAAACAGGCTGACCACGGAGGGCTTGGCGGTCTCGGCCAGCTCGGTAATCACGGTTTGCATCTCCTCGAGGAGCCGTAAACCGTTCGACGTGTTGGGCGGCAGCCCTGCGGGTTCGGCGCCGTCGGCTGCCGGGAAAGAGGCGGGAGCCACCACCGCCAGTATCACCACGAGTGAGAGGAAGATGCAGAGCGGGGAGCGCATGAATCTAGTGTACCTCAGGTGGTCCTGAAAACCTATAAGGCGTGAATCAAGCTGGTCTTACCCGAGGGGTGGGGCTTATGCTTTACCGGCCCGTGCTGCGGTGAACCATCCTGCGACGTGATCGAGATCGGCACGGAGCCCGATGGCAATCACGATGTCGTCGGCTCTGAAGACGAAGCCGTCGGTCGGAGGAATGAGAAACGGACCGCGGAAGACCGTGACCAGACGCACCGTCGACGGCCAGGTCAGGTCCGATACCAGTTTGCCGACCGCCTTGGACCCATGGAACACGGCGAACCGTTCGATGGCGGCAGCGCGCAGGCTCAGGTCCCGCTGGAGGGTGAGCAGATCTCCTTGGATCGCTTCGAGTTTCAACGCCCTGATCTGGGTATCGACCTGGACCAGGGTCTGTTTGAGGCGAAGCACGCGATCAGTAGCCTGGGTCAAGGTGCGTTCGAATTCGGCAGGCGACAGGCCCGGCCGGCCAAAGGCATTGCGCGACAAGGCCACGGCGAGTTGCTGGCCCAGCTCGCCTTGGACGGTTTCAATTTGAGTCAGGAGACTAGCAGCTTGTCCGTGGAGACGCAGTACATGCACTTTGCGGTTCACGCGTTCCGCCACGGCCACGACGGATTCGTACACGGCGCTGCCGGTGAGCGAGAGTTCGTTTTGAAGCCGGCCGAAAAATTCCAGCGACATAGCAGAGGGTCAATGTCTGATAAGAGATATTATGTCAACTTACAGCGCTCACGGCACCCATCGATGGCGCGCCCATTTCTTACTCTCTTCACCAACCACGGTCAACTCATCCCCTCTTCGATCAGGGCAAGCGGCGGTTGACAGGGCCCATCTGGTGGCTTACAGAGAAGTCGTATGACCGTTCATGCTCTAGCCGGACAACCGGCGCCTGCCTCGGTCCTGGTCGATCTGGAAAAATTGCGCCAGGCCTACGACCAGGACGTTCCCGATCCTGCCGTCGCCGCGCAGCGCGTCGCGTTTGGTACGTCGGGACATCGGGGTTCATCCCTCAAGCGATCCTTTAACAAGTCACATCTCCTGGCGATTTGCCAGGCCATCGCTGACTATCGGAAGAGTCAGGGCACTGCCGGGCCGTTGTTCCTCGGGATGGACACCCACGCCCTGTCCCAACCGGCCTTCGAGACCGCGCTCGACGTGCTGACGGCTAATGGCGTGGAGATCTTGATCGATCAGGACGGCGGCTACACGCCGACGCCCGTCATCTCACACGCGATTCTGACCTACAATCGTGGCCGGTCGACTGGCCGGAGCGACGGGATCGTCATTACGCCCTCCCACAATCCACCGGAGGACGGCGGGATCAAATACAACCCGCCGCAGGGGGGGCCGGCCGATACGCAGGTCACCAAGTGGATCGAAGAACGCGCCAATGCCCTCTTGACGGCCCGTCTCGAGGGAGTCAAGCGCCTCCCCGCTCGTCAATCGACCCAGGCGGCCCTGGTGCACAAGCATGACTACGTCGGCACGTATGTGAAGGACCTTGAACAGATCATCGATTTTGAGCCGATCCGTACCGCCGGCCTGAAGCTCGGCATCGATCCGCTGGGCGGGTCCTGCGTCGCCTATTGGGCTCCGATTGCCGATCGATATGGACTGAACCTCGACGTCGTCAATCCCGCCGTCGACGGAACCTTCCGGTTCATGCCGCTCGATTGGGATGGGAAGATCCGCATGG
>DASVBB010000047.1:0-4111 GCA_036376045.1 Nitrospira sp. | reverse complement strand
TCGCCCAGACCTTGCCCGGCACGGTGCAGCAGCCGCAGAATCCGCAGGCTCCTTCGCCGGTCACGATCTCCCCGATCCAACCGTCTTCGGCGCCCACCAGCGGGCTTCCGGCCAATGTGCTCACGCCCGCGACCACCAGTCAACTCGAACCAGGAGCCGCGGGTCGTGTGCCGGGCTTCACTGGTGCCGGACGAGGTCTCCCCGGAATGCCCGGCGGTCCGCCGTTGAATAGCCCACTTGGGGCGAGAGACCCTACCGCTCAGTACATGAGGCCGCCGACAGTCGGGCCGCTTGTTTGCGACCCGGCCGTCGATGTCCTGTGCTGACAACCCTCACACACGACCTGCACACACTGCGTGCACGCTTGCTTCGCAGTTAGAACCTCGTAATCCCCAAGGCATTCGTGCCGGCGCCGGTATTGGGAATGACGGTCGCAGGTGCCAACGTGCCGTCGGCATTGATCGGGAACCGCGACAGAGCACCGGGTCCCTGATCAGCCGTGAACAGGAACAATCCGTTCGGGTGGATGGCAATATAATTCGGGAACGTCCCGGTGGCGGGTGGCGGATTCGGCTGCAGCTCAGTCAACACACCCGTGGCGGCGTTCACGCCGAACACTGAAACCCGACCCGGAGTCGGATTGATGTCCGCTGTGTATAGGGTCTGACCGTTCGGATGGAGCGCGATGGAGTGCGGTCCACTTCCAAACCCAAAGTTATTGGTCGAAAACGAACTGACCGGTGCGATAGGCGTCAATGAACCATCCGCCCCGATGGAAAATACATCCACGGCATTGACGTGGGCCGCGAACAGGAACCGGCTGTCATTCGACACCGTGACGGCATCACAAGTGTCAAGACCGCCGATGACATTGCGAGCCGTGAGCATGCCGGTCGTCGTATCGCGGCTGTATGCGTGCACTTCACCATTAGCGGCGCCAGGGATTCCTTCCGATGCTACGTAGAGGAACTGATTATTGGGTGAAATGGTGACATTGTGCGCATGAGTTCCGACGGCAAAGTTCTGCCCTGCAATAGGTGCCGGTGTGCCCCTGGCGGGTCCTGTGGTCGTATCGATTTTATACGCTCTCAACGTGCTGGCGCCCGTGCCGGAGACCACGTATAGAAACTCACCGGATCGGTCAATGATAGAAGAATGGGGCTCAACATCGGCCGTCACCGGTGATCCGGTGACCGCCGGATTGATAGGATCGAGACTTCCATCCGTATTGATCCGCCAGCCGGAGACAAAGTTGGACTCATGGTTCGACACATAGACAAACCGCCCTGCCGGATCGACATCAACGTGGTGCGGGTTTACACCGGTCGCAATGGCCCCTCCAATCTTGGTGATATTCCCGTTTCCGTCCATGCTATACGCCTGAATCTCACTCGCACCGGAGGCAGCCACATAGGTAAATTGATTGGCTGCACCTGTCGGTGTGTTGTTGGACGGCGGCGGAGCACTGCCTCCGCTATCGTCGCTACTGCTGCATGCGGCAAAATACAACAACGGAACGATCGCGAAGATCGACAGCGATCCAATCAGCGATCTCCTTAACGTGTGACTTGTGAACGGACGCGTGATGCTCATGATGACAATCTCCTTTCGATGACAGACCCCACGGCTCTGCATCCGCAGAGCGCCCCCCGTGGGTGAATGTTCACCAGCGCCGCGCAGCCTCAGTTGCGTGGCACTGATAGACAGGCGCGTTGCCGTGCTTCAGCAAGAACCGCACCGCTCGCGTAGTGGGGGACAATCCGGAACTTTTCAAGGGTTGCTGCCAGAGCAGCGGCGGAAGGAATGGACAAGGTGTCCTGAAACAGGGTTGCAAAAGACAGGTTGTCCTGAATGGCGGACAGAATCTTCGGGATCACCCTTGTTGATGGTCAAAACGGTATGAGTGCCGCATTCGAAGCAGGTTCTTCACGAAAAACTTCATAACTTTTCTCGCTGGAAGGTTCGTGACGGTAAAGATCGCACGCAGCCGTGACAATATATCTGCAGAAAGTCTGATCCGTATGGATCGCCGTGCGGTTTCTTCGGTCACGCCGCGCGCACAGCCCACCGCAGTTCGCGTGTCATGATCTCGCGCAGGACCACGTCCCGCTTAAGTAGAACCACGTTGAGGAAGAATGAGGAGGGAGAGCTGGGCAAGAGGGTTCTGAAGCGTCTGTCTGGCCCATCGGCCTGCTGCTGTATCGATCTGCCGACAGCCATAACAAATTTCGTGAGGGAAAATCGGACGCCTGCACTGGGAGAACCCCTGGTTCTGGCCCAGATTGATCCCCTTGAGACGGCGTATGGAAGCCAGGTACACTTCTTTCATATACCAGCAGGCACTGGCGTTTCCCTACATTTTTGTGAGGGTGTACCCTATGTCTGATACGTACCGGATTCTACTCGCCGACGACCACGTTCTCGTAGCTGAGGGTATCCAAAAACTACTGGAACCGGAATACGAGCTGGTCGGCATTGTGGCCGATGGCCGGTCATTGGTCGCAGCTGCGGCGAAGCTCCAACCCGACATCGTCGTAGTCGACATCTCCCTTCCACTGCTCAACGGCCTCGACGCGTCCCAGCAGTTGAAGAAAAACCATCCCACTCTCAAGATAATTGTCCTGACCATGCACTCGGAGCCCAATTTCGTCACACAGGCATTCCGAGTCGGCGTTTCAGGCTATGTATTGAAGCAATCCGTCGGCTCCGAATTGGTCCAGGCCATCCGGGAGGTGGTCAAGGGCCGGACCTTCGTCTCTCCGATGGTGGCGCAAAGCCTTGTGGATCAGGCCGTAAATCCTTCGACTACTTCCGCCTCGGGGGAGGTGACGGTCGGATTTGCGCAGACGTTGAGCGCCCGCCAGCGGGAAGTCCTGCAGCTGGTCGCAGAAGGAAAAGCGACCAAGGAAATCGCCTCAATCCTCAACGTGTCCGTCAAAACGGTTGAATTTCACAAGACAAGAATTATGAAGGAGTTGAGGCTCCGGACGGCCGCCGAATTGACGAAATATGCGATCGCAGCCGGACTGACCTCAATCCACTGACCAAGCAGATCTCACATCTCATATTTCCAATCTCAAACAGAGTACAGTTTGAGATCGTCTGGAAACAATCTGAAAATGAACCCGAGGTGTGAGGCTGCGCAAGCGGTACGCTTGCGGCTAGAACTGCAGCGTGGTGATGCCTTGCGCGAGAGCGAACTTAATGAGATCGGATGTCGTGTGCACGCCAAGCTTTCTCGTGATGTTCGCCTTGTGAAATTCTACGGTCTTCATCGAAATATTCAACTGCTGGGCAATATGTCTGGTCGACCGGCCTTCGGCCAGCAATACTAATATCTCTCGCTGGCGACCTGTCAGGTCGCTGGAATACCCTTCCGGCCTGAACCACTCGTGTTCAACCGCTTCCCGTACTTCCGCATCGATTTTCTTGGACAAGAACCGCTTATTCGCCAACACGCTCTCGATCGCCGCATGCAGCTCATCCGAGGCCGATTGCTTCAGCACATACCCGCTCGCACCGGCACGGAACGCCTCGCTGATCGAGATGGCTTCCGTGAGCATGGTGACCAGGATGACTTTTACCGAGGGAAGGAGCTTCTTTAACTGCTTGGTCGCCGCAAAGCCGCTCAACCCCGGCATGCAGGCGTCCAAGAGGATGACATCCGGCCGTTGTTCCAGCGCCCGGCTGACGATGTCCCCGGAGTCCTGGACCATGCCGACGATGGTGAAATGAGGTTCCAGCAGTTGGCGTATGCTCTCTAAGACGAGGGGATGATCGTCGACCAAGAGTACTTTTGCCGTGTGGGTATGTAAAGACATCGCTCTTTTATCCTCGAAAAGGTACTGGCCCCAATCATGGTACAAACCCGCCCTGCGGTTCAAGGAAATAAACCGCTGTCTTGTTTGTACCTCGACTTGTCCGTATGCGAAAACTAGGCCATTCCCTAGCTGAAAGCCTTGAGCACTCGGGGTCCTCCGAGTGTCGGCTCACCTCTTCTCAGCTTACGTTAATCAATGACGTATTAGAGTAAATGTCCCTTCGAAGGAGCCGGATTTACTCAGGTCTTTGCCGGTCTGGTAACTGGGCGTTCTTCCAGGAGAAGACGGCC
>DASVBB010000021.1:0-50762 GCA_036376045.1 Nitrospira sp. | reverse complement strand
GCTCGGGCTGAGTGTCACCCGTAAAGGGAGCCAGCCAGTCCGCAAGTTGTTCCGGTTCCATAGCGAGGTAGCCGATTCCGCCGACCAAGAGGAGCAGAAAAATCCACAACAGCGGCCGTCCACCCCGCGATTTCTTTCCGGGTTTCATCGGAGAGACGGGTCTCGTGGCGGTTGTCTGATCTAATTCCTCTTCCGTAAATTCTAAGTCCGGTTCCGGCTGACGGGCCATCGAAGACCTCCCAAATGAACAATCGAACCCTTCTTATCACCATCCCCCTCGAGAGTCAATTTTCCCTTTGAATATGCCGCAATTGCCATCAGCAAGGCTGCGCGGGTGAGCAGGAGAGGACCTGGTGTTCCCTGCTGCCGTTCCGGAAGACGGTCAAGCCTTTGCAGCCAACCTGATAGGCCAGGAGAAACGCCTCTGCCACATCGGCGGTCGTGGCAGAGGAGGGCAGGTTGATGGTTTTTGAGACGCCGCTGTCGCTGTAGCGTTGAAATACCGCCTGCATGCGGACGTGGTGTTCCGGCGGGACGTCATGCGCGGTGACGAAGAGCCGGCGGATGTGCGCAGGGATGCGCGAGATGTGCTGGATCGACGCGCTGGCCGCAAGCTCATCTCGAAGCGCGTCGATGGACAAGCCGTGCGCCTTGACCATGCGGAGAAAGACCGGATGCATCATGGTCAGTTCCAGACCTTCCAGTGCCCGGCGAAGGATCCTCACGCCGTACAGCGGTTCAATGCCCGCCGAACATCCGGCGATCAAACTGATCGTACCTGTCGGCGCGATGGTGGTGACGGTGGCGTTGCGCCTGCGTTCCCGGCTGGATTCCAGCCGGCTGCCGCGATAGGCGGGGAACAGGGTCCGTTGCCTGCCGAGTTGACGGGACGCGTCATGTGCGCGTGTCTGAACAAATGACATCAACGAGGCTGCCTGATCGATGGCCGCGTCCGAATCGTAGGGAATGTTCAACGCAATCAGCAAATCAGCGAATCCCATGATCCCTAGCCCGATCTTCCTTGTCCGCAGCGTGGCGGCTTCGATCTCTTTGAATGGATAATGGTTGCGGTCAATCACATCATCCAGGAAGCGGACGGCGAGCGCGATCGTGTCCTCCAGGCGGGCGTAATCGAGAGCCGGTGAGCCCCGCGTGCGCGAGACGAATTTCGACACGTCGATGGAGCCCAAGGTACAAGATTCATACGGCAACAGCGGTTGCTCGCCACAGGGATTCGTGGCCTCGATTTCCCCGAGCCGAGGCGTCGGGTTGGCGGCGTTGATATGGTCCAGATAGATCACGCCGGGCTCTCCGGATGCCCAAGCGGCTTGTGTCAGGCGGTCGAAGACGAGAGTCGCAGGAAGTTGCCTGGTGGCTTTACCGGTGCGCGGATTGATGAGCGCATAACGGCGACGACGGTGAAGGGCGCGCATGAACTCTGCCGTCAGGCCGACCGAAAGATTGAAGTTGTTCATCTCCTTCTGGTCCTGCTTCAGTCCGATGAACTCCAGGATGTCCGGATGATCGATCCGTAAAATCCCCATGTTGGCCCCTCGCCTCGCACCGCCTTGTTTGACCACGTCGGTGGCCATGTTGAAAATCCGCATGAAGGAGAGCGGGCCGGAAGCGATGCCATGCGTGGAGGACACGAGGTCGTCCTGGGGGCGAAGTCGGCTGAAGGAAAATCCGGTGCCTCCTCCCGACTGGTGGATCAGGGCCTGCTGCTTTACGGCATCCAGGATTGAGATGAGGGAGTCCTCCACCGGAAGCACGAAGCACGCGGCCAACTGTTGGAGCGGACGTCCCGCATTCATCAGCGTCGGCGAATTGGGCAAAAATTCCAGGCGGGCCATCGATTCGTAGAAACGCCGCTCGGCTCCAGGCAGGCGGGTGGGGGCGGGATAGAGTTGTTCGGCTTGGGCGATGTCGGTGGCAATCCGCCAGAACATCTGCGGAATCGTTTCGGCGACGCTGCCTCGATGATTCCTGGTGAGATAGCGCCTACGCAGCACAAGGTTGGCCTCAGACGACAGCCGTGGGACAGGTGTCGCAGGGGGCCTCGACCGCACGGAGCGGGACGCGCGCATGCGCTATTATAGCCACCGGCGCGTGGGTTTGACGATATCGGCGTGCTGCAACGCCGGACTTGCATCTTTGCCGTTCAGGGTCGCACAATGCGTCGCTGGTGACATCATCATGCGCTCGTACCGCGAAGAACTCTGGTTCGAAACCAAGACCCGCCGCGCCTACATCAACATCACGCCTCAGGTGGAGCAGATCGTCAAGAAGAGCGGCGTACAGGAAGGGCTTGTGCTGGTCAACGCCATGCACATCACCGCCAGCGTCTATATCAACGACGATGAACAAGGACTGCTGCAGGATTACGACCGCTTCTTAGAGCGTCTTGCGCCCCACGATGACGTGTATCGGCACAACGAGACCGGCGAAGACAACGGAGATGCGCACATCAAGCGGCAGGTGATGGGGCGTGAAGTCGTCGTGGCCATCACGAATGGCCGGTTGGACTTCGGGCCATGGGAACAGATTTTTTATGGGGAGTTCGACGGCCGCCGCAAGAAGCGCGTGTTGGTGAAGGTCATCGGCGACTGAGCGGCCGGATGGCCTCGCCGGTGAGCGGGAATCAAACCGGTTGAGAGCTTGCTCCTCGATAGAAAGTTTGGCAACATGGATGTCTACGAGGCACCCTCAAGTACCGGGAGTTTGGCATGCAAAGTTGGTCTCGTCCCGATCCCCTGACCAGAGATCTGATCCATCTCATCAACGCCCGCCGGCACGATCACGGTGACACGGACGCGGCCATCGACACGCTGCAGGCGTTTCTCGAGCAGGGGCGTGAGGAGGATCTGTTGACGGTGCTGGCCGCGCTCGACGAAGACATGGCCGAGTGGCTGTTCGATTTAGTCGCCGAAGCGTCCTGTTCGGTCATGCTCGATGGCCCAGCCGATGAAAAACTCTCGTATGCCGTCATGGCGGCGCTCGAGCTTCCGCTCCAGGCCAATCTGTCCCATCCGCTGAAGCTCAAAATCGATCCCGTGGCCACGGCCGAGGTGCTGCATCGGCATCTCCGTCTGTCCTCGGGTACGGTTGTGCGGGTGGAGCCGCGGCTGTTGACCGACGCGACGCTCGAGGCTTTGAGCCTCCAGACTTTGAATGAGCATCTCAGTACGGTGGCAGAATCCCAGCGGGGCCGTTCAATTGCCGCGCGGCTCTATCCGCCTGTTGAGAACACGGCGTTTCTCTTTTTCGAGTTGATCGGCGTGCCGGACGCCGGACTGCCTGATTCGCTCGAAGACCCCCACCGTCGGGCCTTGTTGGAAGGATTGGTCGAGCAATGTCCCGAGCTTGCACTTGCCCCGGACACGATTGAAGCGCCGGTGTATGCGGCCTATGCCATGTTCGATGCACAAAATGCAGTCCGTCTGCATCACTTGGCGGACGAAACCGCAGCGGTTTGGCGCGATCTTGATCCCCTCGTCCGGGCGCGAACGATTGTGCACCTCCACACGCAGTGCGGCAACGGCGTGTATATGCCCGTGTGGACAGATTTGTTTGATCCTGAACTGCCCGAAGAGCACGGCCCGGTATGGACGTCGCCCGACGTGTGGGTGTTCACTGCAGATCTGCCGATCGAATGGCCGGGAGAAATGCTGACCAATCGTCTGCTGGCCGAGGGCTGCACGAGGTTTGAGAACCATATCGTCGAAGCTCCCGAGAACTGAACAGGTACCCCTCCTTGTTGTTGAATCCGCGCATTTCGTCGCTTTTCCTTCTCTCCTGACCTATGCTGAGGTCTCATCGGAGGCGACTTCATGAGTCAGCAGCCTATCTTCAACCGGATCTTTGCTGGCGCGGTGACGTTCATCGGTCTCGGGGTGGTGTGGATCGCGATCGTAAACAATATTCCGTCGCAACAGGAACTGTCCGCCAAGGAATCGTCGCCGCCGACAATCCAGGCGGCGCCGTCGCAGCCAGTACCCGAGCCGGTGCTGGATCTGTCCATTCCCGGTGTTCCCTCGGCGACAACGGCGCCAGACATTGCCCAGCCGTCCGGGGCGAACGGCAGTCGTCCGGTGGCAAGGGCGCTGGACGCTCGCACAGCGCAAGTGGCCCGTCTCCGGTGCGAGGCCGAGGTCGAGCAGCTGTGTCCCGCAGCCTCTGATGGGTCCGGCCAACGCCAATGCCTGGAAAAGCGGGCGCACCTATTGCCGGCACCCTGTCAGCACCAGCTCCGGGAGCGATTGGTCAGATGGAAAGAAGAGCGGAGCCGGTTGACGCTGGCCTGTCAGGCCGACATCAAGCGGTTCTGTCCCGAAGTCAGGTCCGGCAGCGGACAGACGGTGCAGTGTTTGCAGCAGCATGCGCGGGATGTATCGGACGGCTGCTACCAGATGCTTCCGAAGGGGACACTCTACTTCAGGCAGTGAACCTGTCGACCATTGCGCGGGCGGCTACTTCGATTTCGGCTGGATGATGTAGAACGACATCGACACTCCGGCCACGTCAATCACATCACCATTTTTCAACGGCTGTTGTGCGGAGACGGTCTTTCCGTTCACCATGAGCCGCTTGGTTCCCTGCGAAGGGCTGATGGTAAACACGCTTCCACGACTCGAGATCAGGGCTGCGGACTTGGGAGCGAACCATCCGGTCAGTTGAATCGCCGCCCCGTCTTGCGAACCGATCAGATTGGCTGTCTTCGTCAGATGGTACTCGAGGCGGTCCGTCTTGCCCGCGGTGATCAAGATTTTGGCCGTGATCGATGGCACGGCGGAGAGCGGTTTCCCGGACATGACGATGGTTTGGTCCAGATCCGACGGAGCCGGCGTGTTGGCGACAGGAGACGGCGCGGTATCCTGGAAAATGAGTCGATGCTGCCCGATCGTGATGACGTCGGCATCGTGAAGCTGCGCTCGCTCGACCGGCTTGCCGTTGACCGCCGTCCCGTTCGTACTCTTGAGGTCCTCAATGAAGTACACCGATTGGACTCTGACGATCTTCGCATGACGGCTTGAGACAGTGTGGTCATCGATCGACAGGTCGTTATCGGCCTTGCGGCCGATGGCGAAGCTGTCTTCCGTGAGGTCGATCGACCGCGACCCCTGGCCGTGCAGTTTGACGAGCAGTTTTGCGGGGATGGTGACGGTGTCGCCCATAATGGATGGCTCCTGTGAACGTTATGAGGCCTTCAAGAACCAGCGTTGTGTGAGGCGTTGCCAGAAACGAGCGGTGGTCTCGCCTTCAACGTTGACCAGCATGACCGTGATGTTGTCGTCGCCTCCGGCATCATTAGCCAGAGCAACCAGTTGATCGGTTTTCTCGCGCAGGTCACCGGCGTTCGCCAGGGTCCTCTGAATCTCCCCGCAGCTGACGCCGCGGGTGAGGCCGTCCGAACACAGCAGCAACAGGTCGTTCTTGGACACCGGCAGTTCCGCCACGTCGACCTCGACGGTGCTCTCCACCCCCAGGGCTCGCGTCACGATGTTCCGTCGCGGTGACCGTTCCGCTTCTTCTTCCGTCATGTATCCCTGCGCGACCTGTTCGGCCACCCAGGAGTGGTCGGCGGTCAGCGCTTGGATGGCCCCATCTCTCATCAGATATACCCGGCTGTCGCCGACGTGCGCGATCGAGAGTGTGTGGCCTGAAAGACGGGCGGCGGCGACGGTGGTGCCCATCCCGGCATATTGCGGATGTTCCCAGGCCGCGCGAAACACGGTGGCGTTGGCGGCGCGAATGGCATGCGCCAGCTGATTCGTCGCTGAGGTCAGATTGGGATCATCCGGTACTGCTCCTCCGGCCGGAGACCCCTCGGCCGCAGCCGACCGGACATAGGCCACGATGGTTTCGATGGCCATGCAGCTGGCCACCTCCCCGGCGTTTCCGCCTCCCATTCCATCGCAGACGACATACAGGCCCAGTGAAGGGTCCGCTACGAAACAGTCCTCGTTCTGCGGCCGTCTGCGTCCGATGTCGGATTTGGCGAAGTGCAGGCGTTCGACCGACACAACCCATTCCTCCTATGCCGCGAGGCTGTGCAGACAGGCCCGGAGGTCCTGAGCCAACTCTCCTGCCCGGCGATACCGCTGGGGCAGCTCCTTTTGCAGCGCGCGGTTGACGATTTCCTGAAGCAGCGGCGGAAGGTCGGGACGCAGTGTCTGCACTTCCGGATGAGGATGATGGGCAATTGCGAAGAGCAGTGCCGACAGGTTGTCGGCCGCAAAGGGCGGTTGTCCGGTCAGCAGCTCGAAGAGCACGATCCCCAGGGCGAAGACGTCCGAACGGCCGTCCACCTTCTTTCCCGCGATCTGTTCAGGGGACATATAGGTGGGGGTACCAAGCACCACGTCGGTTTGGGTTCTGCTGCTCGATGTCATCTTCGCGATGCCGAAGTCCATCACCTTCACGAGACGGTCCCTGGTGATCATGATGTTCGCAGGTTTGATGTCGCGGTGGACGACGCCCTGTTGGTGTGCATAGTCGAGCGCGTCGGCCACGGAAGCCAGCGTCTGGACCACTTCCGGGAGCGGTAGGAGATTCGGCTTACGCGACCAATCCTTGAGCGACTGTCCTTCGACCAGTTCCATGGCGATATAGCCCAACTCGTCCTGTTCCCCTGCGTCATAAATTGTGACGATGTTCGGATGGGAAAGCCGGCCCGCAGACTCGGCTTCGCGGAAGAACCGGGCTTTGATCTCCTGCACCTTCTCCGGCTCCTCGATTTGATCCAGACGCATCGTTTTGATCGCGACGAAACGCTGGATCGTCGGATCTTTTCCCAGATACACGAGACCCATGGCTCCGCGACCGAGTTCCTTGAGGATTTTGTAACGGCCGAGAATCGCCGGCTGGTGCCCGTTCATCACGACGGCTGTAGTCTTTTCGTCGGGCTGAGAGGAGATCTCCTCACTTGGGTCGGTGACGGGCGGCTCCTCTGGTATGATTTCGCGGACTGGCTTCCGTTTCACCGGCGGAGGCGCGAAGGTATTGCGCAGCGGCTCCAGATGGCGCAGCCAGGCGATGGTCAACCAAAGCCCGCATGCGACGAGCGCGATCGTATAGCCCTGCACAAACAGGGCGGGGCCGATTTGTAGAATGAGCGGCGAGCCAAGGGTGCGGAGCGTTTTTCCGGCGAAGATGACGACGATCAACGCGGCGGATGGAAGTACGATCGATCGAAGAAAACTTGACCCACGGCCGTTGTCGGGGAGTTGCTGATACGCAGACACGGCAAGAGCCATGAGGAGGCCGAGGGCGATGCCCTGGCTGACCAGACGCACCGCGTTCGCACCGGTCACGGCGGTCAAGGGGATGCTGAAGAAGTCCGCCCACGCCATACCACTGAGCAGGGGACCGAGCAGGAGTGCCGCGAGAATCCCGCTCGCGTGAGGAATCGTCCAGTGAAGGTTTTTGGACATGCGTGGCGACGGAAAAAGTGAATGGAGTTCAGTCTAACGGACGGTGATCGAGAGTCAACGAATTGAAGGAAACGTGCGGTCATGAAGTGTGAGAAGAGCGGCGTTGCCGATGCTGGCGTGTTATCGCCCGGCCGCCGCGGCTTTGAGCGGTTCGAGCAGGCGGGGATTGACTTTAAGATCGCCGCGCCCGTACCCGACCTCAATATCGGGTTTTGTGATCCCGTGGAAATCGCTGCCGCCGGTGACGAGCAGACCGAGGCGCTGCGCCAATTCGAGATAGCTCACGGTCTGGGATTTGCTGTGGGTACTGTAATGGACCTCGACGCCGTCGAGACCGGCGTCTTTCAGCGCCGTGACGCAGCCGCGAAGGCCGTCGCCGCTGTCTTTCACCCAGGTCGGATGCGCCAGGACGGCGACCCCCTTGGCGTCTCTGATCCAACTGATCGCCTCCGCGGGTGCCGGGAGCTCGCGGGCGACATAGGCAGGCCTGCCTTCCGCCAGATACCGGTCGAAGGCTTCCTTCGCGGACGATACATATTTTTTTTGCATGAGCACTTGCGCGATGTGAGGCCGCCCGACCGATTCGGTGCCGGCCAGTGCCTGGACTTCCTCGTAGGTGATGTCCAGGCCGGCAGCCCGGAGGCGCTCGATAATCAGAGGGTTCCGCCTATGCCGGCTGGCCCGGAGCGTCGCCAGTCGCTCACTCAAGACCGGGTCCTGCCAATCCAGACAATACCCCAGGAGGTGAAGTTCGCCTCTGCCGTCGAACGAGCTGATTTCGACCCCCGGGATCACCTCGATGCCCAGCTCCTGGCCGGTCGCGATCGCCTCTGGAATACCGCTCGTGATGTCGTGGTCGGTGATCGCCAACGCCGTGACGCTGGCTTTACTGGCCAACTTCAGCACTTCTGACGGCGGCAGACTTCCGTCCGAATGGGTCGTATGGAGATGAAGATCGATGCGGCTCACGGTGACTCGCGTGTGGGATAAGCCGGACCGGGTTTTTGCGCCACCAACTGTGCGGTGAATGCGGAGCCCATACCGTGACCCCCTTCATGTTCCTCTTCATCATAGGACAACACCCGGAGAGAGGAGGTCAGACGAAGCAGTTCGTTCTGCGCCAAACAGAACTCCCATCGCCGGGGGTGGCGGCGGCGCACATAATTCTCGATCGTGAAGGTTTCATAGAGCAGCACTCCATGGGGCTTCAGCGCATCAATCAGCCAGGGAAACAAGGGCCGGTGAAGATAGAAGGATACCAGGATGACGTCATATGCGTTGGCGGGAAACTCCGGGCGTTCGTCAGTGGTCCGTTCCAGGTCGACCTGCGTGACGGTCAGATGGGCGAGATGCCGCTCAGCCGCAGCGGCTGAGAGTGTTGCGAGACTGTCGTGGTCACGGTCGATGGCGTCAACCTCATATCCATTGGCTGCCAGCAGCAACGCGTGACGTCCGGAGCCGCACGCGACGTCGAGTGCCCGGCCTTTCGGCAAACGGTGGAGTTGTTGGGCCACAAAGCGTGAAGGCGGAGGGTTTACAGCGTGCGCCTGGTGTGCGGCACGAGGCCGGTCGAGTTTGACTCCGACGGAGCCGGCCGGCTGGGCCATGGGAGGAGCGAGCTTCCGTATCCACAGGCGCGCCCGACTGACCGGAAATTCCGTAAACAGCATGGTCAGCACTTTTTCGCCCAGGGTCTCAAGGAGAGTGCAGACTTCCTGGCCTGCCAATTCGACGACCCGTTTGGCCACGCGTGCGTAGTCGATGGTGTCGCTGAGCCGGCCGGAGGAAGCGGCCGATGCGGTTTCATAGTCCAACTCGAGGTCGATGGCCATGGGCTGCGGCCGCCCCCTCTCTTCGGGAGTGATGCCGCATCGTCCTTGAAATTCGAGGCGTTCGATGACAATCGTGTCGCCCATAAGTCCTCATTGTCTTGGGTTAAAAGGCCAACTGTCAACCAGCCGTTAGTAGGAGAAGATTCGCATCTTCTCTCCGCCCTCCCAACAGCGCTGCTCGGCTGATTGTCCGGCGACCTGGCCGGAGAAACGGGGACCCACCGAGATCTGGCCGCGAAGGAAAGCGGAAACTGCCTGAGCCTGCGAAGGAATTTCCGAAGGCTTCCACGCGGCCTGCCGATCTCTCCTTGACTCGCCCTTCCACCCCCTCATATAATTACCGGTCGCAACGTTCTAACCGGCTGATTCAGCGAGGAAAATGGCTGAATTTACACACTTCAACGACTCCGGTCGTGCACGGATGGTTGACGTCGGCGGAAAGGCGCAGACCGAGCGGATAGCGTCTGCGCAAGCGAAAGTCTATCTTCAGCCCGAAACCCTCGAAAAAATTCAACGTGGGAAGATTGCCAAAGGGGATGTCTTGGCAGTCGCGCAGGTGGCCGGTGTCATGGGGGCCAAAAAGACACCGGAGCTCATCCCCATGTGCCATCCACTGTTGCTCACCGCCGTGGACATTTCGTTCAAGGAAGAGCCTCAACCGGATCGCGAAGGCCGCTGTTCGATCACGGTGACCGCGACCGTCAAAACGAGCGGGCAGACGGGGGTTGAGATGGAAGCGATGACCGCTGTCTCGATCGCCGCGCTGACCATTTACGATATGTGCAAGGCCGTCGACCGGGGAATCAGCTTCAGTAATGTGTGGCTGTCGTCAAAATCGGGCGGGAAGTCCGGCACGTATCACCGGGAGAACGAGCCATCCCATCATCGGGCGGATGAGTGAGCCTGGCACGCATGATCACGGTGAAACTGTTCGGCATGACGAAATCGCTTGCGGATAACCAGCCGAGTCTGACTCTGGCGTTGGGCAAGAACCAATCGGTGAAGAACGTCATTGAACTGGTGAATAAGCGGTATCCCAAGCTCGGAGAATTGATCTACAAGAAGAAAATTTTGGTGTCGGTGAACCAGGAAATTGCGCACGAGGATACCAAAGTGCAGGAAAGCGATGAGGTGGCCCTGCTGCCTCCGTTTGCGGGAGGAGCGTTTGTCGCCACGAAACCTGACATCATGAGGATGGGGTCGCATGAGCGCCGTTGAGCAGCATGATCAGCTGGTGCGCGTACAGCGTGAAGATTTTTCCGTCGATGCGGAGATCAATCGCGTGCGGAGCCGCTCGAAGCGGATTGGCGGCATCTCGATCTTTCTGGGCACTGCACGGGATCATTCGAAAGGACGGGACGTCGACGGCATTACCTTCGAGCATTACGAGGGCATGGCGCAAAAGAAGTTGCGGGAGATCCGCGAGAGAGCGCTGAAAGACTTCGATATCCTGGAATTGCTGATCGTTCACCGGTATGGAGAGATCACAATCGGTGAAAATATCGTCCTGATCGTGGCGGGAGCAGAGCATCGGGCGGACGCATTCCGTGCCTGTCAATGGGCCATCGACGAGTTGAAGCAGATCACGCCGATCTGGAAGCTGGAGCATACGCCGAGCGGCGAGGTCTGGGTCGAAGAACACCCTTAACGAGGTTGATGAAAATCATGTCAGGCTGCGTTCTCATGTCGCTTCGAGGCTCAACGTACCTAGAATCGTACGCCTCGCCTCGTCGCTCACTGCGGCCTTGCCTGGCACGATTTTGACCAACCTCACAAAATGTTATGACTGATACTGCTGGTACAAAGAGCACTGCTGGTCAAACAGTCGTCGATGCGTTCGGACGGCCGTTAAGGAGTTTACGGCTCTCCGTCACCGACCGCTGTAACCTGCGGTGCTCTTACTGCATGCCCGAAGAAGAATATGTGTGGCTTCCCCGGGAGGATGTGCTGACGTTTGAGGAAATGGCGACGCTCGCCGGCTATTTTACGGATTTGGGCGTCGACAAGGTTCGCTTAACAGGGGGAGAGCCGCTGCTGCGCCGCGACCTGCCCCGGCTCATCCGCTTGCTCCTCCAGAACCGTAACATCAAGGAAATTGCGCTGACGACGAACGGCATTCTCCTGGCGGACCACGCGGAAACACTTTACGAGGCGGGTCTGAGCCGGGTGACCATCAGTCTGGATACGTTGAGGCCCGAGCGGTTCCGACAGCTGACCCGCCGCGATGAATTTGCGCGGGTCATGGAAGGAATCGAATCCGCCGGCCGGGCCGGTTTTACGGGACTCAAGCTCGATACGGTCGCCATCCGCGGATTCAATGATGATGAACTCGTTGGGCTGATCGAATTCGGGAAGCATTTTCAGGCCGAGGTGCGGTTCATCGAATATATGGACGTCGGCGGTGCCAACCAGTGGGCTCCAGAAAAAGTACTCTCTCGGGAAACGATGCTGGCGCTGCTTGGCAAATACTACGGGACGATCGAGCCGTTGCCGGAACGTGGATCGGCTCCCGCGCAGCGGTTTCGGCTGCCCGACGGTGGCATCTTCGGCATCATTCCCTCCACCACGACCCCGTTCTGCTCCACATGCGACCGCAGCCGGGTGACGGCCGACGGCATGTGGTACCGCTGCCTGTATGCGACCGCGGGCACGGACTTACGCAAACCGCTCCGGGAAGGCGCTGCGCCCGAGAACATGCGGGTGCTGATTCGAGCCGGTTGGGAATCGCGGCGCGACCGCGGCGCGGAGGAACGTAAGGCGCTGGAGCGTGTGGGGCAGCGGGAAGGCGGTCTCATCGGGATCGACCGTTTACGCGAAGATCCTCATCTCGAAATGCACGCACGCGGCGGATAATGGCATCAGGCTCCTGACGCCGCGATGTATCCAACGACGCTTTACTCGGCGTGAACTTGCCGGACGACAGCGTGATCATCCTGCGAGGCTACTCGGCCGTGTCGCACCCTCCTCTGTGGAACATTCAACGGATCAGTGTCCCCCATACCGCCTTGCTTTGCGAACCGTTCTCGGTGCCGCATGGCTGATTCCCCGTATCTGACCATTCTCGGACTCGGTTTCATCCTCGGCCTGCGCCATGCGTTGGATTCGGATCATCTTGCCGCCGTCTCAACGGTACTCGCCGAGCGGCCTTCCTGGCGCGCATCTGGTCTGGTCGGCTTGAGCTGGGGAGTCGGCCACACCCTCGTGCTGTTACTGGTCGGCGCGATCGTGCTCGTTCTTCGAGTGCCCATTCCCGAACCGCTTGCCATTGCCGCCGAGGGGGTCGTGGGACTCATGCTGGTGGTGCTTGGCGGTCTGTTGGGGATGAAGCTGATTCGTGATCGGTGGCACCTCCATCAACATGATCATGACGGGAAGAGACATGTGCATCTCCACAGTCATCGCCACGCGCAAGATCACGGTCATGTCCATTGGTGGAGAGAATCCGTGCGGCCTTTGTGCATTGGAATGGCTCATGGACTGGCGGGTTCGGCGGCCCTGCTCTTGCTTGTCGTGGCGTCGGCAGAGAGCGTCCTTGGCGGATTAATCTACATCGCCGTGTTTGGATGCGGTTCGATTCTCGGCATGATGCTGATCGGACTCGTCCTGAGTCTGCCGGTGGTGTGGTCATTGCGTCTCAGTCGGCCGTTGTTCCTCGCCGTGCAGGGTTTGGCGAGTGTGGGAAGTATCGCGCTGGGATGTTCCATCGTGTACCGAGTCTTGACGGCAGAGTCGCTGTCGTAGCGATGTGAACGCTCGAGTGAGCGGGAAACTACGTGCGTGGGGCGGCCTGCTGTGCTATTCTCCAGCCCGCGGCGGTCGACGGATCCGAGGGGCATGGCAGGCGTCTGATTTTTGCCAGTCGCCGGCTTGATCGACGGGTGAAAGGGGTTCCGGATGGCGTGGTTTAAGAAGCAGAAGGGGGCCGAGCCGGACGTTCCGAAGCGGTCCAAGGTGGCCGAGGGAATGTGGCTCAAGTGCAACCATTGCCGCGAGATCGTCTATCGCAAAGAGGTTGAACGAAACAGCAAAGTCTGCCCGAAGTGCGACTACCATTTTCCCATCTCAGTGATGGAACGCATTACGCTTCTTGTGGATCTTGGCACGTTCAAGGAGTGGGATGCGGAGTTGGGACCCCTCGACCCGCTGAATTTTCACGATACGAAATCCTACAAAGATCGCGTGAAGGCCCAACAGGAGAAGACCGGGCGGAAAGACGCCATTATGATCGGTGAGGGCCAGATGAATGGCCGGCGCGTGGCGTTGTGCGTCTTCGATTTCGGATTCATGGGCGGCAGCATGGGGTCGGTGGTGGGCGAGAAAATCTGCCGAGCGATCGACCGCGCGATCGAAGGCCGCCTACCTGTCGTGCTGGTGACGGCGTCCGGAGGTGCCCGTATGCAGGAAGGGATTCTGTCGCTCATGCAGATGGCCAAGACGTCTGCGGCCGTGGCCAAGCTGGGGGAGGCCAAGCTCCCACTGATCTGCTTGCTGGCCGACCCGACGTTCGGCGGGGTCACCGCCAGCATCGCGATGCTGGGCGATGTCATTCTCGCTGAGCCGAAAGCGTTGATCGGATTTGCCGGCCCTCGAGTGATTGAGCAAACGATCAAGCAACAGCTTCCGGATCAATTTCAGCGCGCCGAGTTTCTTTTGGAGCACGGGATGATCGACATGATCGTCGAGCGTAAGCAGCTAAAAGAGACTCTCAGCACTCTCGTCGCCCATTTCTAATTAGGGTGATGAAACAGCCTTTTCTCACCCGCCCAGCCCTGGCGCGCTTTTCCAGGCGTCGTTCCCCGACGGCTTGAGCACACTGTCCGGCTGAGAAAAGGAGTGCCGATTCTCCCGACGATGCCATGACCTACACCGATGCCGTTTCCTACCTCTACAGCCTTCAAAAGCACGGCATCAAGCTCGGATTGGACACCATGACGGCCCTCGTGGGCCGGCTCGGGATGCCGCAAGCCCGCTATCGAACCCTCCACATCGCCGGTACCAACGGAAAGGGCTCAACGGCCGCGATGACAGCCGCAATGATCCAAGCGGGCGGCCATCGCGTGGGGCTGTACACCTCCCCTCATCTCGTCGAATTCGGTGAACGCATCCGCGTGAACGGCCGGATGATTCCCGAATCGGAAATCGCGAGGCTGACCCAACTGGTCAAGGGGGTCTCTGAGCCGGATCTGTCGCCGACCTTCTTCGAGTTCACCACGGCGATGGCGTTCCAGTACTTCGCTGAATCACAGATCGATGTAGCAGTATTGGAGGTGGGATTGGGAGGTCGGTTCGATGCCACCAACGTGGTGGCTCCGCTGGCCTGCGCCATTACGACGATTGCCCTGGATCATCAACAATATTTGGGCAGTACCCTCGAATCCGTCGCATTCGAGAAGGCAGGAATCATCAAGCCAAACGTGCCGGTGATTCTCGGCCGTCTGGCAGGCGCAGCCCGTGACACGATCGAGCGAATCGCAGAGGAACGGCTTGCGCCGCTCGTCTGCTTGGGACGGGATTTTCAGGTCGAAGGGGAGACGCCGGCGCGCTTCAGGTATTCCGACGGCGCCCGTTATGACGATTTGAGCTGCCCTCTGCTCGGTTCGCATCAACTGGACAATTGCGCATGCGCGGTGGCCTTGGTCGAAACCGCACGACAGCACGGGGTGGCTGTCGAGGAACAGGCCATTCGTGAGGGACTCCGGCAGGTCCAGTGGGAAGGGCGCCTGGAGACGGTGGCCACGGACCCGCTGACCGTGCTCGACGGTGCTCACAATCCCGCGGCCGCCCAGGCGCTGGCCGGGTACCTGCGCGAATTCCGCCGGTCGAATCCTTTGAGTCGGGTCATTCTGGTCCTAGCCATGATGCGTGACAAGGATCATCACGGATTCGTAGAACCGTTCAAGGGACTCGTCGACGAGGTCGTGGTGACCCAGGCGGAAATGAAGCGGTCGGCAACGGTCGAAGAGTTGCTACCCGTCGTCGGTGTGTTCTGGCCGCGCGTCCGTACCAACGCACGGGTTTCGGGCGCGCTCGGGGAAGCCAGGCAACTCGCGCGACCGCAAGACCTGATCTGTGTGACCGGGTCGTTGATGCTGGTCGGTGAAGTCAAGGCATCGCTGCGTGGCTGTGGGTTGTCCCCGCTTCGGGGTTGACATGGCGGGAGTGGTGACGCGAGTCGCTGAGCGCCTGATAGGAGTGCTGTTGATCATGTTGCTCCCGTTGCCGGTATGGGCGGCCGAGGCCGGTGTGCCGAGTCAGACGGGATCGGGATCGCCACCACTCGAAATCAAGGCGGACCGAATCGATTATCTCCAAGATCAGGATATGTACGAAGCAGACGGATCGGTGGTCGTCGATCAGGGCTCGGTCCATTTGACAGCTGATCACCTCATTGTTCAGGCCCTGCCCGGCATCATGATCGCCACCGGACATGTCCGGCTCACCGATCCAAAGGCCGATATCGTCACCGAGCGGCTGGAGTTGAACGTCAACACGGAAGCGGGCGTCGTGACACACGGAGAAGTGTATATCAAAGCATCCAACACGACGGTCGAAGGGCGTCTTATTCAGCGGTTTTCCGAAGACCATTACCGCTTCAAAGAAGGCCGGTTCACAAATTGCGACGCGGCGGAAGGGGAAACGCCGGCCTGGCGGTTTCAATTCAAGGATCTGGACCTCAATGCCGGTGACAGTCTGGCGTACAAAGGGGGGTGGTTGTGCGTGGCCGATGTGCCGGTGATTCCGTTTCCCACGATGACCTATCCTCTGTCGCCACGGCAAAGCGGATTTCTGATCCCCACCCCCGCGTATGACAACCGGTTTGGTTTTCACTATCAACAGAGCTACTACTGGGCCATCAATCCGAGCCAGGATTTCACGGTGTCGCCGTCCTACTACTCCAACCTGGGATACGGGAGCGATTTTGAGTATCGCTATGCGCTGGGCAGGCTTGCGAGAGGACAGTGGTTCGTCAGTTACTTGCAGCAGACGACGCTTCCGGACGTTTCTGGTGTGCCCCCCGGCCAGAGTGCCAACCAGGCGCGGGCCCTGATTTCCGGAACCCACACGCAGCAATTTACCTCTGATCTCTTGATGCGAGTGAATGCCAATCTCGTGACCGACTCCCAGTACCTGCAGCAACTCAGCAACTCGGGGGCGCAGCGCGCGCTTCCCAGCAACGAATCCAACTTTCTCACAAATCAGCGCCTCCGCTACGGCAACGCGTATCTGCTTGGGCAATATCTCCAGCCGTTGCAGGCCGGCGGCCCCGACACGTTTCAACGCCTTCCCGAGGTTGGATACAGTCAGCCGAATATCGCGTTGTTCAATTCTCCTCTGATACTGGGCGGCGATACGAACGCGGTGTATTTCTACCGCGATGAGGGCTTCACGGAGAATCGTATTGATTTCGTGCCGTCACTCTCCACGGATGTCCTTGATTTCAACCATGTGCTGGGATTCACTCCGCAGGGCAAGTTTCGCGAAGTCTATTATTCACGCGGCGCCACAGACTCGAGCAGCCTGCACCGGGAAACCTTCTGGGCGGCTCTGGACGCCACGTCGAAAATGAGCCGCCGGTTTGCCATGGCCGGCGGCGACGCCATGCTGCACACGATCGAGCCGAGCGTCATCTACGAGTTCGTGCCCGCCACGAATCAGTCAAATATCGCGCAGATCGATCAGGTCGACGATCTGCCGAAAAAGAATCTGCTCACGTACATGCTCAGGAGCCGGCTCTTGGAGCAGGGTGGCGACAAGAGCTTCAATTGGCTGGATCTCACATTGGCCCAGAGCTATCACCTCGGTGCGGTACAAACGCAGGCGAGAGACTTTGCGCCGGGCGTCGTGCCCCCGCTCGGTACCGTGACCCAGCCATTGCAACCGGCGACGGTTCCGGTCGATGGCAAGAAATTTTCCGACATGTGGCTGCGCGCAGTGATCGGGAACAATGAGCCCCAACTCAACGTCGCACAGCTTGGACCCGCATTCGGGCGTGGTGCGGGCGCCACGACACTCGTGAAACCGCCCATCAACCGCTACGTCATCGTGGACGCCTTTGTCGACCCGTATAGTGCGACATTCAGTCAGTTCAATACCGATTTCCGAATGCAACAGTCGAACGAGTGGTATGTGGAAGTCGGACAACGGTACTCGCGGAACGGGAATCGAGTACGGCGGGGAGATATCTGGAATCCTGTCTCGTTCAATGAAGTGTTCCAGCCGACGGAGGAAATCCAGTTTGTCACGGCGGGCGGCGCATTTCGGACCCCCTTTGGATGGCTGATCGGCGCCAAGGGCTATTACGACATCATGACTCACAAGAGTTCGGAGTATGATGTGGTGGCGCTGTATCAGAATCCATGCAAATGCTGGTCGTTCGGTCTGTTCTATCTGCAATTCCCGGATCGCGCACAGTACAACTTCATGCTCAGCCTCACGGGAATCGGCTGGACCGAGAACTACGGTACGAACGTCGTGAAATCAATCTTGAGTCCTCTCACGTGGGGCGAAAAGGGGTTGCCATGGGCATCTCCGGGAGGCCACTATGGTCGCGCAGAAACCGCTCAATCGCAGCCGCGTGCAGGCGGAGTGCCCCGGTGAGTAGACTCATGTCTCTGAGCGCCTGGTGCTTTCCCGTCTGTTGTTTTGGTCTTCTCGTGTGGTCGGCCGGTTGTGGGGCGGTGGCGTCAACCAACGGTTCGACTCCACTCACGCATTTGCAGCGGGCAAAAATCTTTCTCGCAGCGGGAGATTTTCGGCGTGCCGTCGATGCCTGCCGGCAGCAGGTTCAGGAGCATCCCTCGGCCCGAAGCTATCTGTATCTGACCTATGTGTATCAAGCGCTCGACGCCTATGTGGAGTCCTTGGCCAAGGCGGATCACTGGGTGGCCATGGAACATCTGTCGCTGAATCTCAGTTCAGGCGGACCGGAGGATCTGCTTGATCCTCCCAACGTGCTGGCGCGCATGGCAAAGGAAATGATTCAGGCGTCCGCGCGTCAACAGGCTGACGTCACTGCCGGATTGGCGACCAGGCTAGATCCGGCTGTCGTGTCCTCGGTGTGGCCTCAGCAAACAGCCTGGCGAAAGGCCAATCCTGATGGATGGTGGTTGAGCGTTCCCCCTGAATGGCCGTGGTAGCGTGGTCTTGAGTGGACAGTGTTTGACTCCTCAAAGAAGGCTGTTATACGATGATTTCCCATCGATTTATGCAATTCAATTGATTTTCAAGGAGGATGAGACGTGGGAGGCAATGCATTAAAAGTCGAAGATGCGACCTGGGATTCTGAGGTCATGAAGTCCCCTGAACTGGTCATGGTGGATTTTTGGGCGGTATGGTGCGGACCCTGCCAGATGGTCGCTCCGATCGTGGACGAGTTGGCCAATGAGTACGCCGGTAAAGTCAAAGTTCGAAAGCTCAATACGGATGAAAATCCCGAAGTTGCCGGTCGCTACCAGGTGATGAGCATTCCGACGATTCTGTTCTTTAAGAATGGTCAAGTCGTGGAAAAGCTGGTAGGGGCGAGGCCGAAGCGCCAATTTAAGGAAATGATTGATCAGCTGCTGGCGCAACACGCCGGCTCCGCTTAATAAGGCTGCTGAAAAAGGGCTGCCAGCTTCGTTCTCACATCGCTCAAAGGCTCAACGTACAGAAAAAAGTACGCTTCGCCTTTTCGCTCGTTGCGGCCTCACTCGGGAAAAGGCGTGCTTCACGCCGGGGTTGGGTGGGTGCGACTATCAGCCTTTTTGAGCAGCCTGAAATGACCTCGACTGGTTCCTAAGTCGTCGATACGTTCGATTCGGAGACTTATCCGCTCCTTACGATGCTTGCCGAGCTGCGCATTGTCAATTTCGCCCTCATCGAACAGCTCCACATCCAGTTTCAGCAGGGGTTCACCGTGCTCACCGGTGAGACGGGCGCCGGGAAATCACTTCTCATCGATGCGATCGCGTTGCTCGTGGGCGGACGCGGCTCCGCCGAACAGATTCGATCCGGCGAAGACGAAGCACAACTCGAAGCCTCATTTCACCTCCCTTCAGCGCATCCGCTGCTCGACCACCTGCGCGCTAAAGACGTACTGGGTCCCCACGATCACGATCTTGTGCTGAAGCGGATCCTGTCCCGTTCCGGCCGCCACAGGGTCTATGTGAATGGAGGGCTGAGCTCTCTTCGTGTGCTCGAGGAGCTTGGCGGCACCCTTGTCGACGTGCATGGGCAACATGAGCAGCAATCGTTATTGGCGCCGGCCAAGCAGCTGGACGCGGTCGATGCATTCGGCTCCGCGCAGCCGGCGCGGGCGGCCTATGAGGAGGCGTATCGGGAGTGGAGGGAAATGGAGCAGCAATTGGATGATCTGCGCCGAGCCGGCGCCGAGCGTACGCGATTGGAAGATCTCTTGCGGTTTCAGCTGGCCGAAATCGAGCAAGCGGCGGTATTCCCCGACGAAGAAGACCGGCTACAGGCCGAACGCCGGCGGTTGGGACATGCCCACCGGCTCCGGGAATTGGCCGAAACATCATATGCAGAGCTTCAGGGCGATGAGCGCGGGATTCTCGTGCAGCTTGCACGCGTTGGACGGCTGTTGGGTGAGCTGGGACAGACGGACCCCACGATGATGGATTGCGGATCCACGGTCCAGGAGGCGGCGATTCAACTGAAAGATGTCGCTGGCCGACTTCGTGACTATGCGGCAGACCTCGATGCGGACCCGTCCAGACAGGCTGTGGTTGAGGACCGGTTGGATGTGATTCAACGGCTCAAGACGAAGTATGGCGGGTCGCTCGAAGCGGTCCTGGACACCGCGGGACGCGCCAGGCAGGATCTTCAGGCGATGGAGAATCATGCCGGCCGGATTGCCGGGCTAAACGACCGGCTTGACGCCGCAGCGCATGCGCTCTCCGACAGGGCCGACCAGTTGACGAAGAAGCGCAGAGAGGCGGCCAAACGGCTCTCGACCCTCGTCGCCAAGGAATTGGCGGCGGTCAAGATGGAGCACACTAGCTTCGAAATTGCTGTGACGTTGGAGGACGCACTGACAGGATTCGGGCCGACGGGCCGTGACCGCGTCGAGTTCCTGTTATCCAGCAACATCGGCGAGGTGCCCCGTCCGCTGAGCCGTATCGCTTCCGGCGGAGAGCTGTCGCGCATCATGCTCGCACTGAAGACGGTCCTGGCGGAGAGGGATCAGGTGCCGGTTCTGGTCTTTGACGAAGTGGACACGGGGGTGGGCGGCGCCGTGGCCGCCGCCATGGGAACGCGGCTGCGAAAACTGGGAGCGTTCCACCAGGTATTCTGCATCACCCACCTACCGCAAGTCGCCTCACAAGCCGAGCATCATCTTTTGGTCGCCAAGGGCCAGGACGGGAAACGAACGACAACGTCTGTGAAGCCGCTGACCGGTGTGGGCCGCGAAGAGGAAATCGCGCGGATGATCGGGGGAGAGACGGTGACCACGAAGGTGCGGGCCACGGCGGCGGAATTGATCGCGGGCGCGAAGGCAAAACGCTGAGCGGTCAGGCGTCCGAGCGGGTAGACGGATTGGTCGCAATGGCCATCGCGGGCAGCGACGCCTTGCATTCCTGGACGACTTGCGTGAACAGGGCGGTGAGAGCAGGATCGAAGTAGGTGCCTGCGCGCTCGTTTAAGAAGCGGGTGGCATCATCGATCGAGAGCGCCACACGTTCAGGAAGTTCTGCCGTGAGATGGTCGAACGCTTGAGCCAGGCAGACGATTCTCGCCAGGATCGGAATCCCGTCCCCCCCTAAGCCGTGCGGATACCCTGAGCCGTCCCACCGTTCGTGATGATAGGCGATAATCTGTCCGGCAGCCGCAGGGAGCCCGAGCGGCGCCACCATCCGTGCCCCGATTTCCGGGTGGGCTCGCAGCGCATTGGAGCGGTCCGTTGCGACGATCTCATCGTCAGCAAAGCGGTAAGGCTCTCGGCCGATTTTTCCAATGTCATGGAGAAAGGCGCCGAGCGCCAGGGATTTCTGTTCGTTCACCGTGAGATTCGTCCGGTTGGCCAGCAGGGTGGCGTAAAAGCTGACGCGGCTGCAATGGTTCAGAAGCTGCCGGTCTTTGGCTTCCAGAAGGTCGGACAGCATGGGGAGGAGATCGGCGGTTTCGTCTCCCCAGGGCAAAGTCTGGCTGCTCGATTTTCCGAGGGCCTCGTATCCGGCCCGCATGTCGCGCCATGCCTGGGCGCATTCCGCTTCAGAGCCCCATAGTCCCGCCGACGTCTGCAAATAGCGCCGGAGATAGTCGAGCCGCTGCTTCTTTTCCAGCGTCTGATTCACCAGTGTAATGAGCTCGGTGACGTTAAAGGGCTTCAGCAGATACCCAGCGGCGCCGTGCCTGATGCCTTCCATTGCCGATTTCAGACTGCCGTAGCCCGTAATGATGATCACCTCGATGTCCGCGTGATCGTGCTTGATCTCCTGCAGGAGATCCAAGCCCTGACGATCCGGAAGTTTTTGATCCAGCGTGATGAGGTCGATCGGCTGCTGGTTCAGCACGTCGATTGCGGCTTGAGCGGATTCTGCAGATTGAATGTTGAAGAAGGGGCGGAGAATGACCTTCAAGGCATCGCGCGGTCCGGCCTCATCGTCGATGACCAGAACCGTGGGTTTCTGCGTCAACTTATCGGGGACTGAGGGAATGGCCATATGCGCTCATGTACGCTGAAGTCGGGATTCTGTCAAGCAAATCGTATTCCTTTTCCGCCACTTAGGAGGCGAAATTCTAGTGAATGGGGTGACAGGACGCCCAGGCACAATATGTAGTTTCCACGTATGGGGGTCTACGTAGACTAGAATCAGGAGAAAACGCCCAACCTTGTGTCAGAATTGAGGCAGTGGAGGGGAGGCAGTGTGTTATTCCTGCATGGGAGGCTCGGGCTCGGGAGGAGAGGGGTCGTTATCCGGACGGCCGATACCGAGCGTATCCATGCGGTATTTGAGCATTCGACGGCTGATCCCGAGTTGGGTCGCCGCATGGGTCTGCACGTAATTGTTCTTCTTCAGTGCATCGAGAATGATTTCTCGTTCGAATTCCATGACCGCCTTTTCGAGCGAGAGCCGGCCTGCCAGGGTGTCGTCCCGCAGCGACGACGAACGGGTGTCATTGCGGAGGATCGTCGGCAGATGGTCAGGGGTCACCATGTCGGAACCCTTCGACCAGATGAAGGCCTGCTCGATGATGTTTTCCATCTCCCGGACATTTCCCGGCCACGGATACCGTGCGAGCAGCTCAATGGCCTCCTTGGAAAACTCCTGATTTGGCCGGCTGTCTTCCTCGATCCGCTTGGACAGGAAGTGCTTCGCCAACAGCGGGATATCCTCTCCACGGTCGCGCAGCGGCGGCAGGTACAGGGCGATGACATTGATCCGATAATAGAGGTCTTCCCGAAACTGTCCTTTCCGGACCAGTTCCTCGAGGTTCTTGTTTGTTGCCGCGACGATGCGAACATCCACTTTGATCGCCTGCACGCCACCGATACGCGTGAACTCGCGTTCCTGAAGCACTCGCAGCAGCTTGGCCTGCGTCATGGGGCTTAGATCCCCGATTTCGTCGAGGAACAGGGTGCCGCTGTTCGCGAGCTCAAATTGGCCCACACGACGGGCGGTGGCATCGGTAAACGAGCCCTTTTCGTGGCCGAACAACTCGCTTTCAATCAAGGTCTCGGGAAGGGCGGCACAATTCAACGCGACGAACGGGCGGTCGCGCCGTCCGCTGTTGTAGTGGAGCGCCTTGGCGACCAGCTCCTTGCCGGTACCGCTTTCCCCAGTGATGAGCACCGTCGTCCGGCTGTCAGCGACTTGCTCGATCTTGCCGTAAATCTCCTGCATCGGACGGCTCTTGCCGATGAGGTTGTGAAAGGCGTACCGCTGGGTGACTTGTGCGCGCAGCTGTTTGACTTCCCGCTCGAGCTCCTGAGAGTTGAGCGCGCGGTCGACGACGATGCGCAATTCTTCGACGTCGAACGGCTTCGAGAGATAGTCGGCGGCCCCCAGCTTCATGGCATCGACCGCCGTTTTGACGGATTTCGTGCCCGTGAGCATGATGATGGGGGTTGGATGCTGTTCCGTCCGCAGCGCCTGGAGCACGGACAAGCCGTCGGTGCCGGGAAGAATAACGTCGAGCAGCACGACGTGCGGGGCTTCCTTGTGGAACAGGTCCAAGCCTTCCTGGGCATCGGCAGCTTGGATGACCTCGTACGCCGGCTCGAGCACGGCTTTCAAGGAGGCCCGGACGCGGGCTTCGTCATCGACTAAGAGCACACGCTTCTTGGCACCCGACGCAATGCCGTTTTTTGACGTCATAATGGAATCGCTGGGAGGTTGACGAAAAATGTTGTACCGCTGCCGGCAACGCTCTTGACCTGAATGTCACCGTGATGCTCTTCAATGATTTGATGTACGATCGTCAAGCCCAGACCCGTGCCTTCATGTTCTCCGCTCTCGTGCTTGGTCGTGAAGAACGGATCAAAAATGTGTTCGAGATTGGCGTCGGCAATGCCGGTTCCGGTGTCCTCGGTTTCGATCTGCACCCATGGTGTCCCGCCCGGCTTGGCCAATGATCTCGTGCGAACACGCAACACTCCGCCCCGTTCGCTCATCGCGTCCAACGCGTTGAGAAACAGGTTGAGGAAGACCTGCTTGATCTGCTGCCGGTCCAGCATGACACGCGGCAAGTCGGGCACCAACTCTTTTTCGATCTTGATCCCCCGGCTGTCTGCCTTGACTTCGATAAAGTACAGGCAGGAAGACACGATGTCGTTGACGTCTTCCTCCGTGAGTTTGGGTTCCATGTAGCGGGCATAGTCGAGGATTTCCTCGATGAGCCGTTCGATCCGGTACACGTCGTCGAGCACGATGCGGCTGAATTCACGAATGAAGTCGGGGTCATCTTTGCGTTCTGGAGCAAGTTGAATGAAGGTCTTAATGGAGGTCAGAGGATTGCGGATTTCGTGCGCAAAACCTCCAGCGATGGTTTCAAGGGATCTCAGGCGGTCTGTGCGCTTCATCAGCGCGTGGGATCGCTGCAGATCCTCCAGCAGCATTCTGGTGTCCATGGCATTGGTGGCGGTTTGGGCAAGCGCATTGAGCAGCGACGACATGCTTGAGGCATCGTGCCCGTGACCGCAGCTTTCGCCGAGTAGTGAAAAAGCGATGAGGCGGCCTCGGCTGATATGCGGGATACACCGTGCAGCTTGCAGGGGTCCCAGAGCATCGCCGCCAGCCGCATGGTGTCCATTGCTGGAGCGATCGGGCTCTGCGGCCCTGGGGGCGGGACCCATGAGCTGTTGCGGGATCGCGTGCGTCAAAGGGAGTGTGGCCGGACAGCAGGATGGGGCAGCAAGGCCGACCGTGCCGGCGCGCCGAAAGTATTCATGTTCCCGGTCCAACAGATAGAGCGCGCCATGAATGGTGCCACCCACACGGCAAAGCTCCTGAATGATGCGCTCACCCAATGTGCCCAAATCGGTCATTGCGCCGATTTCGGTGGAGAATCGAGTGACCAGGTCCAGGAGATCTGTAGAGGAAGGGGTCGACGGTGACACCATCTCGGAAGGTCGTACGCTCATAGAGAGAAAAGCGCCCCGCTATGCACGAGTCTTCGCCGACATGGTACTGGTTAGCTCATAACACGTAGGTGATGTTCAAAGTTGTACAGCGAGGGGAGTATACACTGGCTTATCGAAGGGAGCTAGAGGAATTCTGTTTCCCAACAATGGCCACGAGCGCCTGGCCGTCGAAGATGGGAAGGATACGAAACGAGGCAATGCCGCATTGTTTCAAGAGAGCGGCCAGGCCGGCTTCATCGAATGCGTGGAGGATCCCATGACGGATGGCTTCCCGCAGGCGGGCGAAATAATGGAGCAGGGGTTGAGCCTGGACGCTGAATTCATCTTGATTGGCCTGCCGAAGGTGCCGCCGATAGAGTGAGGAAAGGTCCGTGCTCGGATGAAATGCAGTGAGAATCAGGCATCCGTCTGGATGGAGCGCCCGGTGCCATTCCCTCAGTGCCACGAGCGGGGAGGGCACATATGCCAGGGAGAGGTTGCAGACCAGGCGGCTCACCGACCCGGTCCTGAACGGAAGTGCATGCATCCAATCAGCCTGAAGCCATCCGATGGCCAGCGGCGGCATGGCCGAGAGGCGGCCGACAAATCCCGTGGCGAGCTCGCGTTGCAACACGAGCACCGCATGACGGGCCTGACCGACCCGCTCCCGCGACCGGCCCACACCGACCATGAGCGGTGATGGCCTTCCACTCCAGCTGGCTTTGCCTGCGCGATACGTATGATTAATTAAGGCGGCGCGCGTCAAATCGCTTTGTCCGACGCCGGCATCGACGAGCACGGCGCCCGGGTCGAACGGGCTCATCAGTGCATACAGATCGTCCAACAGTTTGCGATATTCATGCAGATTGCCCAGATGCGGTAACTGCGCCAGATGGCCCGCGCAGAGTGCTTCGCGGTTGATTTGGGAGCCGTCGTGCCGAAGGAAGGTGTATTCCTGCTCAATGCGATGTTGCCGGGCGACATACGGTTGGACCGCGACCTCTTCTGGAGCCAACAAGGTCTGGAGCGACAAGACTGAGCCGATCTGCTTAAGGAGTTGCTTGAAAGCAGCGGGCGAGGCTCCCTCGACGTCCACATGCCGGTCGGTGAGCGGAGAGGAGATGTTCACCAGCCGGGTATTCGCGCCCAACGCCGTCATGAACGCATGCGGCAGATCGGCCGGAGGCAACACCACGGAATCCGCCGGGCTGGTGGCGATGCACAATGGAGAGCGGATCGCGCGGAGATCCTCCAACGTGGATTCGAGATCGGCGCAGCGGCCGGCGACGAGATCGCTTACAAACTGATCGACGTTGATGTTCAGTCCCAACAGGTTGCAGACACCGCGTCGTAGCCCGAATTGGTAGTCGGCGATGAGATCGTGTCCATGGACGGCCATGAGCATACTGGCCACATCGATGGCGGGATTGATCAGCAGGAGCAGATCGAGGGGACGGGTCCGCGCAGCAGCCTTCAACGCCGCGCGGGCCGCCAGATCACTGGCCATCACCACGATCGGCGCTTGTGGCCACGTATGTCGCACGAACTCGATGACCAGCTCGAGATCATGTTGCATGCTGCGCAAGGTCGTCTGTTGAAGCTCGCCCTCGCTGTTGCCGAGGTGATTGGTCGGGTCATACCGAAGGATGCGGAACTGATGCTCTGCGAGGTAGTAGCCGAGCGCCAGATAGTCCGAGGCGGTTTGCCCGAAGCCCGGAGACACAATGATCACGGGACAGTTCGGATCGGTCAGTTGAACGAGATGGTCGTCCATGATGGCGATGGCCTGGCCACGAGCGTTGCGGCACTCGCGCGGCACGCTGACCACCGGCACCTGCGGAGCAGGTGCTTCGCCGGATCGCTGGGCGCGTAGATGCTGTCTGATGACGCGATTCAGTTCACGCTCCGTGTAGGGAGTGAGCGGTTCGAAGCGGACCCCGACGCGCCGGACATTGGCCGGGTCGGGTAGATGCAGGCTGCCGGGAGCCGTTGAATCGACGACCGCCCAGATCACACGCGCCGGCAGAACGGCATCCGGTGCCGCCGGTTCGTGAGCTCCAGACACACTGCGATGGGCGGGCGCGAAGTGAATCTGGACGCTTCCTTCCAGCGCTTCAGGATGTTCCTGTACCACCAGGCAGGCACCGGAACGGCTGAGATTCATGACCTGGGCCGGAACGCGTGCGGCGGGCTCCTGCCGCAATGTCGTGCCGACACGGGCGGGTAAAGCAGTGGGGAGGCGGACCGTTTCGCGGCGGTCATGCCCGGCAAAATCGAAGGAACGCGGCTGAGCGTAGTCGAGAGGGCTTGGGGTCACGGGGAGGCGAATGTCCAGACTGAAGGTCAGTGCACGCTCGCGAGCCGCAGCGATCAGCGAGGCGAAGACTGCCGTTTCCGTCTGAGTCGATTCGCGGAACTGGATGATCAGGAGAGTCTCCGACGGCCGGGAGCCCGTGGCTGTCGAAGCGCGCGTGGTGGCGATACCGTTGAGCTGCAACGCGGCGATGGAGGTCGTCACGGAGATGATGGCGTCCTGGACCGTCACCGCGGGGAAATCGTCTGGGACTCGAATCCCGGCTCCGCCCACGCTGAGATTCGTGACCGTTCCTTCCCACGTCGAGGATCCTCGCGTGATTTTTGCCGAGAGGGCCAGTTCGACTCGCGTGTTGCTGCGGTGCTCAGTGCGGCCGGCATCGACACGGTCGGGTACGGGTGAGGGTCGGGCTACAGGAGGAACTTCGGCCACGGCCTCGGCCCCCAGAGCGGCAGGAGCCATTGGTTCAGCAGGACGGAGAACGCCGGGTCCGCTGGGGAGACGTACGATCAGGCGAAAAGGACCCGAGGCTGGTGCCGAGACATCGAGAGTGGCGTCAAGTTCCCGCGCCAGGCGGTAGAGGGTCGCGAGATCGAGAGAATCGGACCGAGACGGCGGGAGGTGGCCGATAGGATTCGCCGCATCGGTTTCCATGATGTCCAGGTGAATATGAGGTGATGGTGTCAGAGGGAAGAGGGTGGGCGCATCTGCCGAATCCGCCTGCTCACCGGTACTCGTTTTGACCGCCAGAACATGAGGCCGGCCGACCGTGGTCAGATAGGCTCCCGCATAGGCCAGGAGCTGAGAAAAAAAACGAGCGGTTGCCTCGGGGTGACCGGAATAGGCCGGGAGGGCGGAGCTGAAATCCAGCCTGAAGCTCGTCAATCCCTCGTCTGGAAATCCGGACCGCAGGACATCACCGAGGAGGCGATGGACGACGTGTACGACGGCCCCTTCCGGTCTAATCAGTCGCACCAGCCGCTGGGCGAGTTCCGCTGAGGCCGCCGCTTGTCCGGTCAGCATGTGAAGGTGGTCGAGGATGCGGGATTCACGGAGCCTGTCGGCGAGCTGCTGTGATTCATGCAGAAGCGTGGAGAGCGGTTGCGCGAGTCCGTGCGAGAGGTCGGTTATCTGTCGGAGGGTGGTTTGGAGTTCCTCGACACGCTGTCGTTGCTGTCGCAGTTCGGAGGCTGACGCCTCTTCCTTTCTGCGTCCGGACAGATCGCGGATGAGGCCGATCGTGCCGAGAAACCGTCTCGACGCGTCGTACAAGCCGTGCGCGCTGACCGCCGCCGGCATCTGCAGCATACCTTCGGCCGCCGCCTTCCCCTGAAGCGTCAAGCCAAACTCTTTGATTGCACGGCTGCCGGTGCGTCGCTCGTTGAAGCGGAAGCGCGCGAGCCGTTGTTCGGTTTCGGAGAACACTGTGGAGTACGGCCGGCCGATCAGTTCATCGGGACGGTACCCGAGCAGAGCGGGAAGCTTGTCACTGACGGAGAGAAACCTGCCTTCTGCGTCGAGCTCATACAGGACATCTCCCAGAGCATCGATCAACCAGGAGTGTCGGGTTTGTATCAGTTCGGCGGCCAGCCTGCTCTCGCGTTTCTCGATGGCCTCTCTGGTGCAGAACAAGAGTTCGGTCAAGAAGGCGGGAGAGTGTTTGTAGAGAAACAGGTCTGCGCCTATTTGGAGCGCTTCGACTGCCGCTCCCGAATCGGTCCGGGAACTCTGCAGGATGATCGATGCCAGGGGTGCCCGGAGCTTCAGATCATTCAGAAAGGTCGAGGGGGTATCGGACAGCGAGCCTTCGTCGATGAGGATGACGCCCAAGGCACTTGTCGGGGTCTGAGTCATCCGCTCGGCTTCCTCGACGGAATAGGCCACTTCGATGCGGATGTCGGTAAAAAAACCCCGCAGGCTGATGCTGACGAGTTTGATCTCTTCGGCGTGCTCGTTGACGATGAGAATTGTTATGGGCTCGCTCTGCGGCATCGACCGTCGTATCCAAAGGAAACACGGTTCCGGAGCGAGAGAAGTCACCATCCCTGCGCGTCAACAGGTCGGACGAGTCCGCCGAAGCGCAGGAAGACGAATATCTACTGCTCGGGTCGATAAGTGCTTAACACAGGTGTGAGGAGGAAACACAGCCAGGCTGTCGGGGAAAGAGCTACTACTTTCGTAGGGGACCAGGTGGCTGCCGGTCCCCCGACGGAAGAGCAGAAAGGTTGCTAGCGGGTGCTCGCGGTTGTGCGGGAGGGACAGGCCCCCGGTGTCATGTACAAGAGGTAGTTGCCCATTCCGTGCTGCGGATCGCGCTTCTGCAGCGGATGGTGGTGCACCATCACCATCTCATACTCATCGTCTTTGGTGACGGAAAAACCTTGGGCGTCCTTGTACACCTGATGCGGTTGAAATTCTAAAAAGGTGCCGTCCCGCATGACATCGGGCACCGTGCGGAGGAGGGTCTCCTGCCGGGTCTTGTTCTCGAGGGCGATGAGCAGCAGCTCGTCGTGCCCGTGCGGATAGGCGAATTTTACACAGCCATCCATGGAGAATTTCAAGGGCGCCGTGTGGACCTGAACGCCGGCCTTGATCTCGATGCCTTCATCTGTCTGGTCCGGTCCGCGTTGCGCGAATTTGCTATAGCAGACCACGTTGACGCCCACTTGATAGACCTCCATCTCCTTCACCGGGTGATCTTCGGGCGCCATATACATGGTGAAGGTGGCCATCACGTTCTTGGTCGGAGGCGCCTTGTGATAGAAAGCCACGACCGACATCAGATGCTGGCCCTTGCTGAGTTTGACACCGTACCCTTCCGGAAATTGTGCTTCGGTCATTTCCAGGCCGGCTCCGCTGAAGAACAGCGGCTCACCGGGACAGGACACGCTGGGTTTGTCGTTATTGAGCATGAGAATGTGATGGAGATAATTTCGAGGAAGGGGCTTTCCTTCCTGGGTGAACACGGCGGATTTGAACCCGACCATGTACATATCTTTCGGCAGTTGGAAAATGTGTTTGGGCAACGAGGCGGCCAGATCGCCTTCATGCCCCGAGGGGAGATCGATCGGTCCAAACGTGAGGGTCACGGTGTTGTCCTTGACTGTCACGGTGGTGGTGACTTGATTTTTCAATGTCGGGACGGCGAAGGCGTGATGGTCGTGACCGCCGTCGGCCAGGACCGATGAAGGCCACAGCCACAGCGCTGTGAGAAGCACAATCCAATGCATAGTTCCTCCGAAACGACGTAAATTCATCGGGGCGACGCCGCCTGATTGTGACGGAGGCGTCCCCGCGATCTGAGCACTCGAATCATCACGGCGCTACCGGCACGGGAGTGACCCGTTTCCATTCATAGGTGCCGCCGTGTTCACGCGGCGGAATGTTCTTATGGTTACCAACCCTCGTATACCACCAGACGCCTTTTGCCTGCGTCCCGTCCTCTGAGAGCAGGACCTCAAAGCCGCCTTCACGATCGTTGCCGGGCTGCTGCCAGGTGCCCTGCCAGAGCCGATTGGCAACCTGTGTGGTGACGAATCGCCCGCCGTGTTGTGTATAGGGGCCGTTCCCGGCTTTATCCAATGTCGCCCGATAGCGCTTGTCGTCCTCGACCTCGAGGATGTCCCACTCGCCGCTCAAATCGGGAGCGGCCTGAGCAGCGGCCGACGCCGTCAACGCGAGTGACGGCGACTGCTGTGGACCACCCAAGGTGATTGCGCCGCCCGCATTCCGAAACGATTCGTGCCAGGACAGCAGGACCCATTGTCCGTCTCTTCGCTCCAAGACGCCTGTTTCGCGCAGTGGGAGCAGCGCCTGCTTCGAGTCGTTGCCGGTTTTGACCGTTCGGATATAGTCGATCTCCATGGCATACCAGGCCACGTCACCCTTGCTCCAGACTGTCAGTTCGCGGATGGGAATTTCGATGGTATGGGCCGACTGAAACTCCTCCTGCATATCACGCTCGAAGTCGGGCCACCCGACGTATTTACGCCCGCCAATGGTGTAGCTGGTGATATCGGCATCATGGGCCATCATCCTCGACAACGTCTGGATGTCCTTCTCGGCATTCGCACGTATGAGCGCGCGCACGGCCGCCTCAGCGGTTTGCTCATCGGAGGCCAGGCTCTCGTGGGCCGATGTCGCCAGGGTTGTCGCACAGAGAAAGAAGACAAAGGCGAATCGATTCAGCAACATCTTAGATTTCTCTAGTCGGTATCACGGATGGCGCGCGAAGGCGTGTGGCTAGATTCTGAGGCTACATGGCCGGTAGGGTCTTGTCAATGGCCAGACTGCCCGTTTTCGTCGGCACGGTATACGCGCACACGATGACGGTCACGTTGTCTTCGCCTCCGCGATCCAGGGCCGCTTCAACCAGGTCGTGGCAGGCGCGACTGGGATTGCGCTGTGCCTTGGCGAGAATAGATGCGATCTCCGCATCGTCCAGCATCTTGGTCAATCCGTCGCTGCAAAGCAGCAAGATGTCATCGAGTGCCAGGGGTGTCGAGGTGACCTCCGGCATCATATCCTGACCCATGCCGAGTCCCTTGGCCAGCACATGCCGGTCCGGATATGCGCGGGCCGTCGCGTCATTGATCAACCCCCGTTCAAGCAAGACGGCAACGAGCGTGTGATCTCGGGTGAGTTGTGTGAGGACGCCGGCATGAAACCGGTACGCCCGGCTATCGCCCAAGTGGGCGATGTACGCGACGGGAGCAGACGTGGGTGCAATCGTCATTGCTACGGCCGTGGTGCCCATGCCCTTGAGGGATGGCTCCTCCCTGATTTTCTCATGGATGGCGCGATTGGCCTCCACGATGGTGTCGGCCAAGTGCTTCTGTTGAACCTCCGGTGCGAGTTCCTTCGCGGCCAGCAGCGTCTTGGCCTGCTGCGTGGCGGCATCGACCGCCAGGTGGGCAGCGACGTCTCCGGCCGGATGGCCTCCCATGCCGTCGGCGACGATCCAAAAGTTGCAACTGTTGATGGCGGCGAAGACGTCCTGGTTTGTCTTGCGCACATACCCGGTCTCCGTTCGCCCGACGCCCAGCCATCGCGGTGCCTTTTTCATGGGCGCACCGTATCGCCGGTCGCTGTACGCTCACAGACGGCGATCGAAGGAGGGCCATAGCGAGCCACCATCTGCTGGAAAAGGAGCTCGGCCAAGGGTTCGAGGTTTCTGGCATCGGCGGCGTTATAGCGAAGGAGGAGATCCAGTGCGGTCTCATCGCCGCCCCGCCACCGGTGCCACAAGCGGACCGCGTCCCATCCATCCAGCCCTTCAAGGGCTGCCTCGCGATGAATCTGCAACTCGCGCTCGATCCACTTCAGTCCGCCCTGCAGCCCAAGCCGACGGGCAGCAAAACACAGATCGAAATGCGGCTTGTTGAAGACGACTCGAGGAAAAGCGGCTTGGAGATAAGGAATGTCAAAGACACTGCCGAAAAACGTCACCAGAAGGTCCGTGTGCTCGAGTGCTTCCTGCAGGCGTTCCTCGGTCAGGTTCTCACCGCGGACGAGACTCTGCATGCGTCCACTGCGATACAGCCCGACCACGGTCACCAGTCCTTCCCTTGCGGAGTGGCCGGTTGTTTCAATGTCGAGGTAGAGGGCGCGGTGACGAAACGTGTCGAACAGGCGCCAATGGTCGCGGCTCTTCAGGCACGTCCGGAAAAAATCCGCCCCACCGAGTGCCAGGCGTGATTGAGCAGTGGTCAGCACATCGTCATACCAGCATTTTTTCATGGGAGAAATATACGGGATCATTGGACGGTTGAGAAAGGTCGACCAATCGGAAACGCCGTCCTGCCAGAGACGACGTTCGGTTGCAGGACCAATTCCCTTGAGCAATACGAAGGTGGATGTGAGCATCGCGACGGCTGATTGTAGCCTTGATTTCACCAGTTAAACAAGCTAGAGTCCGCGATGGGAGCGGGTTTTCAATCGTCTTGTTTCGAGGAAAGAGAGCATCGGTCCTTGGGTGACTCAGTCAGGAAAATCCGCATTACCGTCGGATCCGTGCAAGTGGAAGCCGAGCTGAAAGGCACCAAAACGGCGCAGGAAGTTTACGCGGCCCTCCCCATAGAAGCCCCCGTAAACACCTGGGGCGAGGAGTTTTACTTCAAACTTGACGGCGTCAAGGATTATCGGGAGACGGCGACCAATCAGGTTAAGGTCGGAGATGTAGCGTTTTGGGGTGCCGGCCAGGTTCTGGCGATTTTTTTCGGCCGCACGCCGATGAGTATGGGCCCCGACCCCGTGCCAGCGGACCGCGTCAATGTCATCGGCCGTATTACCGGGGATCCGACGGTCTTTCGACGGGTGATGGAGGTGTCGCGGATTCGAGTCGAACGGATGTGACGCATGCGGCTGTCCAAGGAGCGGGTCAGGCACATGGCGGAAGCGTTGGTGGCTCGGTTGGTCCAGGACGGTCATGTGGCGCTGACGGGCACGTCGAAGAGCCTGGTGGACGCACTGGATCAGGCCGTGACCGACGAGCTGTCGGTGGAGGACCGGTTGAACAACGAGGTTCGTCAACTGCTCAAAGCGTACGAACACCAAATTGAATCCGGTCAGGTCGATTACCAAAAGATGTTCACGATGATCAAGCAGAAACTGGTGCGTGAACGAGGCATCATTTTGTAAGTCACCGCATCACAGGATGCGATGAACGACCGGTACGCGCATGTTATCCGAAGACAAGGTCAGCCACCTCTCTCACGTGATCTTGCGCGCGATCAAGCAGAGCTCGCTCATCCAGGTGAAAAGCGAGGACGCGCGGATCTTGAAGGAGATCAAGCGGGTCCTTGCCGGTGAACTCGCTCAGGAGCAGGACATCGACCGCAAGGTCCGGAACAAGCTTGGATCCTACTCACGCGGCATCGTCGAAGGCAGCCCCGAATGGGAGGTCTTGTACCGGAAGACGTTCGAGGAAGAGACCCGGAAGCATGCAAAATCAGGATGATTCTGGCAGGAGGAACATGATGAAAGCGTGGTCATTGTCATTGCTCATGATGTGCGTATTAGTCGTTGGTGTCGCGGGCTGTGCAAAGAAGGTCAGGCCGCTCGTTCCCTTGGCGCTGGACCGCGGGACGACGCCACAGGCCGTGACTTTCACGGAACAAGGGACGCAAGCCTATCAGGCCCGCCAGTTCGAGGAGGCGAAGCAATATTTTTCCCAGGCGGTGACGGCGGCGCCGCAATCGGGGCAGGCCCATTACAACTACGCGCTGGCGATCAATGCGTTGGGCGATACGGAGGAGGCGCGGCAGCATTTCATTGAAGCGGCTAATCTGGCGCCGGGCGACAAGACGATCTGGGATTCGCCTGCCTTACATCAGTACGGGAATCCGCAAACAGAGAAGGCCGCCAAGGAACATCGGACGACGACGAGCCGCCCGACATTCGGCGGCGGGCCCCGGTAGAGAGGATCGACACATGGCCAAGGAGTTGACGGTGGGAGACCCTGCGCCGGACCTGTCCCTGCCTGACCAGCACGGCAAGCCGGTGACGTTAAAGAGTTTTCGAGGCAAACAGGTCGTGTTGTACTTCTATCCGAAGGACGACACCCCGGGTTGCACCAAAGAGTCCTGCGAATTTCGTGACGTGGAATCTCAAATCGTCCGCGCCGGCGGCACCATTCTTGGGGTGAGTCTGGACGGTAAGGAGTCCCATCAAAAATTCATCAAGAAATTCGGCTTGCCCTTTCCGTTGCTGAGCGATGAGGATGCCGCCGTGTCGAAGTCGTACGGCGTTTATAAAGAAAAAAACATGTACGGAAAGAAATATTGGGGCATCGAGCGCAGCACGTTCGTCGTTGATCCCAATGGAACGCTCAAGGCCGTATTCAGGAAAGTGAAGGTCGACGGGCATGTCGATGAAGTCCTGACGGCGTTGCGGGCTTCGTAATCGCTACTCTCGAACGGCCATTACTTCGAGACCTTCCGATGCGGTCCCGGTTCCAGATCGCCCGAACAGTCCTCCTTCTCTCGCTTCTCCTCCATGTGGGCGCCGCAGCCGTGCACAGTGCGGACAAGATCACGGCGACGATCCTGGTCAAGGACAGTCTCACAGTGCCCCATCAGGAGGCGACCATTGAGGCCAAACTGCTGTCGAAGGGGCTCCTGCGGGATTCGCCCCTGGGCGGGGAACCGGTGGAACTCGTGGTGAACGGCGCGATCCGGGCGACCGGCATGACAGGAGGTGACGGCAGGGCGGTGTTATCGTTTGTGCCGACCGCCAAGAGCATCGTGCCCGTGCAGGTCCGTATCGGGAATAGCCCGCGCGTGTCTGGAGCGGAGGGTCAAGCCAATCTGGTCGTGTGGGAGCGGCGCACTCCCATTTTGATGATCGAAGTGTCGTCGCTCATGGAAGGACCCCCGTCCGGTGGGCCGTTGTCCGGTCTTGCACCTGTCCCGCCGCAAGACGTGAAACCTCTGTCCGATGCGGCCGACGAACTGCACAAACTCAGCCAGTTTTATTACGGCATCATCTATGTGACCGCGGTCCCTCCGGGCGCGGATGGATTTGCAACCAGCGCCGAGACGCGGAGCTGGCTTGCCACGCACAAGTTTCCCCATGGTTTGGTGCTGACGGTTCCGGCGGGGGAGGAGGCGCTCGGCGCGAAGCTTGACGAGTTACACGCGGCCGGTTGGAAGACGATCAAGATTGGCATCGGCCGCTCAAAGACGTTCGCTGAGACGTTTCTTCGCCGTCGGCTCGATGCCGTTCTTGTTCCTGAGCCCGCCAAGGGCGAGGTGCCCAGAAAAGCCAAGGTCGCGAAAGATTGGAAGGACGTGCGGAAGAAGTTGTAGTGAGGAGCGGCTGGCGAACGGCACGCGCGTTCTTCTATTATAAGGGGCTGTCACACCTCTTTGAGGCTCACCACATTATGAAAGCGAAGTCGGTGTTTTCCTGCCAGTCCTGCGGACACCAATCCCCACGCTGGTTGGGGCGTTGTCCGGATTGCGGCGGGTGGAACACCATGAAAGAAGAGCGCCAAGCACCTGCCGGCAAAGGACGGCCGGTGGCCCTCAAGACCCTGCAGGCCAAGGCGACGCCGATCGGAGAGATAGAAGTCATCGGGGAAGACCGCCGGTTGACTCGAATCGGCGAATTCGACCGGGTGTTGGGGGGAGGGGTGATTCCAGGGTCTGTGATTCTGATCGGCGGAGATCCCGGGATTGGAAAAACCACCCTGCTTCTGCAGGCGTTGCCCCGCCTCGCCTCAAGTACGCAGCCGGTGCTGTACGTCTCTGGCGAAGAATCTCCGCGGCAGATCAAGATGCGGGGACAGCGGCTGGGAGTCGAGCATCCGCATCTGCTGATTCTTGCTGAAACGTCGCTCGAGGAGATCTTGAAGGCGGTGCAAGCCATCCAACCGGTCGCGGTCGTCGTGGATTCCATTCAGACGGTCTATACCGAGCAATTGACGTCGGCGCCGGGTAGCATCAGCCAGGTGCAGGAGGTCTCGGGGCAACTTATGTGGTTCGCCAAGCGGGCCGGTGTTCCCGTGTTTATCATCGGACACGTGACCAAAGAAGGGGCGATCGCGGGTCCGCGTTTGTTGGAGCACATCGTCGACACCGTGCTGTATTTCGAAGGCGATAAAGGGCACAGCTATCGCATCCTCCGGGCGGTGAAAAATCGTTTCGGCTCTACCAATGAGATTGGCGTGTTCGAAATGAAGGAGTCGGGGCTCGAAGAAGTCGCCAACCCGTCGCAGCTGTTCCTGGGCGAGCGCCCACAACGGAGCACCGGCTCGGTCGTCGTGTCGAGCCTCGAAGGCTCCCGTCCCATTCTGGTCGAGCTGCAGGCGCTGGTCTCCGCAACGAGCTATGCGATGCCCAAGCGGATGGCCAACGGGGTGGAGTTGAACCGGGTCTCGCTCTTATTGGCGGTGATGGAAAAGCGATTGGGCCTGCACCTGTCGGGACAAGACGTCTATGTGAATGTGGTGGGAGGCATGCACATCGACGAGCCGGCCATCGATCTGGGGATCGTTGCGGCGGTCACGTCGAGCCTGCGCGAAGTCGCGATCGAACCGGGTTTGCTGGTGCTGGGAGAAGTCGGACTCGGCGGGGAGGTGCGTGGCATCAGCCAGGCAGAATTGAGAATTCGTGAGGCTGCGAAGATGGGCTTCAAGCGGTGTCTACTCCCCGAGCGCAATCTGGCCAAGCTGGAACCGATCGATGGTATGGAACTCGTGGGCATCAATGAAGTCGGGGAGGCGTTGGATGTGGTATTGGCCTAAAACCCGGGGATGGCACTCGAAACTGCGGCTCTGCCGGGGCCGCGGCTCCCGGCTCTCCGGCCTCCTGGTGCTCTGCCTCCTTGCCGCCGCCTGTAGCACCGCCGGACCGCGTGATAATCTCCAGCTGAAGCAGGCCACGGCAGAGGAGCTGACCGCGCTCCTGCGTCAACGGGAACTGGCCATTCAGACGATGAAAGGCCTCTTCAGCGCAAAGGTCCGCGGCGGGATCATCCCGATTGCGACCCGCGTGGAAGGCACCATGTATTACCGGCGGCCGAATGCCATGCGGCTCCGCGGCTTCACGGCCATCGGCAGCGAGTTGTTTGAATTCGTGCAGGCCGACGACCAGTACACGCTGAGACTGCCTACCATGGGCCGGGTATTGTCCGGCAATCCTGCCGATATGAGCGAAATGGGCAAGCTCGCGCGGCCATTTCAATTGAGTGTCTGGGCGATGCGAGGCGTACTCGGAACCGGTGCGATCAACGCTGATGAGACTGCCCAAGTGGTCGAAGATGCGGATCGGTACCGGCTCGAGATCTCCGGGCCCTCGCCCAACGGCGGCATGCTCGTCCATCGTCGGCTGTGGTTTGACCGACAGACGCTCCTGGTCGTCAAGGAAGATCGGCTCACGGACACAGGCGAGATCGACGCCACGATCGAGTACGAGGATTTCCGTGCCGTGGGTGAGCCGAACGGGGCTTCTCTTTCTACGGACGGCCGTTTGCTGCGCCCGTTCAAGATCATACTGGAAGACGGTCATGGTCAGGGCAGCGTTCAGGTGACCTTTCATGAATTGATTCCGAATGCCACCCTCAAGCCGAGCGAACTGGCACAGAGGTGAACGGCGGACGCTCGCGCTCCTGTAAGTTGGCAATGCCCTTCCCGTCGGGGTCGGTGACTCCATGAAAATCCTTGCAGTCGAAACCGCGACCCCGTGGCAAAGCGTTGCGCTTCTCGATGGAGAGCGAGTACTTGCCCGCTGCGACCAGGATGCGGCCGGGTCGCACGCCAGGCTGCTCCTGCCGGCCATCGACCGGTTGTTTTCAGACACCGGGCTACTTCCCGCTCAGTTGGACGGTCTCATCGTGTCCATCGGTCCCGGGTCCTTCACTGGATTACGAGTGGGGCTCTCTACCGTACTCGGCATTCGCACCATCACTCAATTGCCTCTCGTCTTGGTGCCCACGCTCGAAGGCATGGCCTGGAATCTTCGCGACGTCGAGCTTCCCCTCTGTCCGGTCATCAATAGCCGGCGTGGAGAGGTCTACTGGGCGCTGTTTCAGTGGCGGGAGAAAAACCGTCTTGAACGGCTCATGCCGGAGCAGGTCGGCACGGCCGCAGCTTTGGGAACGCACCTCAGCGGCCCGGTGGTACTATATGGTGAAGGATGGGAACGCGAAAAGGCCGCCATCAGGGCGAGCGCGGCGCCAGTGGCCATCGTGACCGAGGCTGCGGCGCAGATGAGACCTTCCGCAGTGTCGGTCGGATTGGCAGGCCTCCTGCGCCTGTCACGAGGTGAGCGAGCCGGGCTGGGAATCAGTCCGCTCTACATCCAACGTCCTGAAGCCGAACTCAAGTATGAACAATCCGGCGGAGTGTCACCGGTGACACGACGGCGGGAAAAGGTCGCACGGAAGCTCAAGGCACGGTTGGCCGGTAAATCCACTCACTCGAGGCGGAAGGGATGACGAGCCTGACATGGACCATCGAGGCCGCAACCTCTGAATCTCTCTCAGAAATTTTGGAGATAGAAGAAGCTTGCTTCTCAGCCCCCTGGACGCGCAAAATGCTGGAAGCAGAGTTGAGCGGCAATCCCTTCGCCCATTTCCTGGTCGCCAGGCGACAGGGGGGAAGCCGAGTCCCGTCCGAAGCGATAGTCGGGTATCTCTGTTATTGGATCGTCTTCGAGGAAGTTCGGTTGATGAACCTGGCGGTCATCGAATCGATGCGGCACCGCGGGATCGCCAAATCCCTGGTCGCCACCGCCTTACGCACAGGAATGTCCCAATCCGCCCACCGTGCCGTTCTCGAAGTACGGGCTTCCAACGAGGCCGCCCAACGGTTGTACAAAGGGTTCGGCTTTTCGCAAACGGCCGTCCGGCCGAAATATTATGCCAATCCAGTAGAGGATGCCGTACTCATGGAGTTGGACCCGATTGCCGTCGAGGGCTCCAGTTCCGCGCCGTGTTGTGACGAAGGAGGACACTAGTCACTGCAATCATCACTCAACCAGGAGGTACAACAATGCTGACGGACAATGTGATCGTGGAGCGGCTCCGCCAATCCAACACAGAATTCCGAGAACTGGAAGAGTCCCACCATCGCCTGGACCTGGAACTGAATGAGTTGCAAAAACGCCATGTCTTGACGCCGACGGAAGAATTGACCAAGAAGCAAATGCAGAAAGAGAAGCTCGCCAAGAAAGACAAAATGGCGGAATTGATTCGCATCTATCGCGACCACGATTCGCACGCCACCGCCCACTAAGGAGCGTCATGGTGGGCCCGACTGGCAACGACCGGAACACCGTTCATGCCGCCGATACTCAATCCGCTGGCCGTACATATCCAGACTCTCAAACGGCGCCTGATCATCATCGGGGCCACGATCCTGGTGTCGATGATGGTTGCCTTCGCCTTTTCGGCCGAGATGGTGGCGTGGTTGAATCGGCCCTTCCCCAATCCTCTGGTGTTCTATGGGCCCACGGAAGCGCTGTTCGCATCAATCAAGGTGTCGTTTCTTGCAGCGGTGCTGGCCAGCCTGCCGGTGGTGTTCTATCAGCTCTGGAAGTTCGTTCAGCCGGCGCTGCTCCCTGGGGAGCAGCGCTGGGGCATTCCGCTGATTCTCATCGCCGGGGCGCTCTTCGCCCTGGGACTCGTCTTCTGTAACCTCGTCATCCTCCCGCTCGTCATTGATTTCTTCGTCAGTTTCGGCATGGACCGGGATATCACGCCCGAACTGAGCGTCGGCACGTATATCGATTTCAACGTCAAGTTCCTGCTGACATTCGGGTGCGCATTCGAGTTGCCTTTGGTGCTGACGGTACTGGCGCGCGTGGGCGTCGTGTCCGCTCAGCAGCTTGCCAAATACCGGAAGCACGCGATCCTCAGTGCCCTGATCATTTCGGCCATCATTACCCCCGATGCCACGCTGTTTACGATGATGCTCATGGCAGTTCCGCTCATGGTGCTGTATGAGATCGGCGTTCTCGGTGCCCGGGTCTTTGGACGCGGGCACTCCAACAACGTGGACCTTCCTCTGGATCCTGACCTGCCGATAAGGACAGCGGGCCATCGGGTCCGGTAAGATATGACCATGCCTATCCGACGCCTGGTCGTTGCCGTCATCACGCTGCTTCTGCTCTTCCCGCTCCAGAAAGCATTCAGTCAACCAGGCCCGTTTGATCAGCAGGCCGCCAGCGTTCAGGCCCTCACGCTCGTAGGATCGGAAGTGCTCTATGCGGGAACCTTCGGATTCGGTCTGTTCCGGAGCGGCGACCGGGGTGCGACCTGGATGAAATCCGGAGAAGGCGTGAGCGATCCGTTCATCTTGTCGCTTGCGACGGCGAAGGACGGAACGGTGTATGCCGGAACATTTCGGGAGGGAGTGTTCCGGACCATGGATCACGGCAAGAGCTGGCATCCGCTGAATGCCGGGCTGAAGCGGAAGGAGGTCAAGACCTTATTGGCCGTGGGGGATGTGGTCTACGCCGGAACGGCCGATGGCGTCTACCGTTTCAATAGGGCCGATGACCGCTGGACGGTGGTGACCAGCGGTCTCGATGAAATCCTCGTGCATGCGCTGGCGCAATCCGCAGATGGCACGCTCTATGCGGGGACGTCCGGCAAGGGCGTGCTGCGCTTCAAGGCCAATTCCGAAGGCTGGGTGCGGTTGCGTCATGGATTGAAAGATCACGAAGGGATGATCGAGAATTTCATCCGGGTGCTGACGATCGATTCCGAGGGAGGGATTTACGCAGGGACATTCGACGGCGGCGTCTTCCGAAGCCACGACGAGGGGAGCACCTGGCGGCCGATCAGCCGCGCACTGCCGAATGATTCCATCAGAGGCATCGTCTTCAATGCCAGAGGCTTGTTCGTCGCCACCGGGCACGGGATCTTCAAGACCACCGACAAGGGACGGCAATGGGTGGCGCTCAACAACGGTTTGACCAGCATGGCCGTGCAGGTGCTCGTCGAGTCACCCGCCGGATCGCTGTACGCCGGAACCAATGCCGGTGCGTTTCGTAGCGATGACGACGGCAAGAATTGGAGTGCCATCAATCAGGGACTGGAAGCAGGCGTTGCTCCGCCACCGTTTCTCTTTCGGTAGCGGGTCTGCTTCATCATGAGGAGAAAGGGACTGAGCTATGGGTGACGTGACCGACAAGACCAGAGCCACGATTTCGATTACGAGCAAGGGCCAGCGCATCGGCGATATTGTCTTGCGCTTCTTCCACGACGTTGCGCCGGGCCATGTGAAGAATTTTGTGGAGCTGGCGAGGAAGGGATTTTACAACGGCACGACATTTCACCGGGTCATTCCCCAATTCATGATTCAGGGCGGCGACCCCAATAGCAAGAATCCTGACCGCTCCTCGCACGGCATGGGCGGGCCCGGATACAAAATCAAGGCGGAATTCAACAGCAAGCCTCACAAACGTGGTGTGCTCTCAATGGCGCGCGCCAACGACCCTGACAGCGCCGGCTCCCAATTCTTCATCTGCGTGGCCGATGCGCACTTCTTGGATTGGCAATACACGGCGTTTGGAGAGGTCGTCAGCGGGATGGAGGTGGCCGATACGGTCGTGGGCATGAAGCGCGACGGCCGTGACAATCCCCTGGAGCGTATCGAGATGACGGTCTCCATCAGCGACTGACGGGATGGCTGCCCAGCTGTCACACTGCAGACGACGCCGGCTTCTCAGCGGCGTCGTGTTGCTGCTTTCGCTTGGGCCACTGGCTGGACTGTTCCTGGCTACCGGCTGCGCGATCCCTCAGGTTCCCTATCGTACGATCTACGAAGACCCGGTCAACTATGTTCGATTGGAGGAAGACGACTCCGTGCTTCCGGAGTGGCCGCCTGGCCACCATGCTCATCCGAAGGTATTCACCGTGGATGAGATGACCCGTCTCATCAACGGTATGACTGTCAAGGAGCATCGTATCTGGCTTCAAAGATGGTTCCAAGGTGAGGCCCCGCTCGTGCCGGTCTTCAAGGAGGACGAAGTGACGCTGCTGGTTCCGCAACTGGTCGAGGCCTTCGCGTCGGCAAGATACAACGAACGTGTCACCTTTTACCTGAGCCAGCCTCAAACCTCAGTCAAGCGTGTGATCACCTCAGGCGGCTTCTACATGCACAATGACCGGTTGCACATCCTTCTGGGCAACTGGCAGATTGTCTACGGGATTCCGACGTATGGCATGATTTACGACCGGCGGTATCCAATGCGGCCGACGGCGGCCAAGGGCTTCGATCTGTACTTCGAGCCATCGGATGTCGTCGTCAATCAGGGCAGCAGTATGTGGGACACGATCTTTGCCAACACGAAGGACGAGCTCGTGATTGACATGAGCCGCTGGCAGGCGTCGGTCACCGCTCGCTCGGTTCAGGAACGCCTGCCATGAGTGCCTGATAACCCGTGCATCCAGGCCACGATTGACTTCAGAGTCCCATGGTACCGGAACGTCGCCTCAGACGCTTGTCATGGGCCGTCTTGACAGCCTCGATGGTGATGTCGGCCGTCCTTCTGACCGTATCTCTCCTTGCGCTTGCCGTGTCGTCCGTGCCCCCTGCATCGGCCCGTGAGGCTCCCGCCCGTGTGCGAATGCCGATCGGAGACGATCCGCGAGTCGTCCGGGCTCGCCCGCTGCCCGTGGAGAACGCGGCGCCGGATCTGAACAGGATCATCGAAGAGACCCAAGAAGAACTGACCCGCCGTCCCGGGGATGCCGAGGTGCGGTTTCGCCTTGCGTTTGCGCTCGAGCAGCGCGGTGATATCGATCGGGCGATACAGGAATATCTGAACGTCATTCAACTGGCGCCGGGCCACGTGTGGGCACGCAACAATCTCGGCGTGCTCTATGCAAAACGAGGGCAGTATGACGAGGCCATCGGCAAATTCGGCGAAGCGCTGTTTCGAGATCCACAGCATCAAACGGCTCGATTGAACTCAGGCCTGGTGTTTCTGAAAGTCGGCGACACCGAGGCGGCGTTGCGGCAGTTCCGCACGCTGCTCACGATCAATCCCAAGCACGTCGAAGGGCTTATCGGCCTCGGGAAGGTGTTCATGGAGCAGGGCGAATTCGACCAGGCGGCCTCCCAGTTTCGGGAGGCGCTCGCCGTCGACCCGCAATCCTCCAGTGCGCAGCGCTTTCTGGGCAAAGCGCTGCTGAAGAAAGGGGACATAGCCGGTGCGGTATCGGCCTACCGGCGGGCGGCGCAACTTCGGCCTCACGATCCGTATGTACGCTACGAACTGGCGCAGGCTCTGGATGCCGACGGAAATCGGGCAGAGGCTGTCAGCGAACTGCGCCGGCTTCTGGAACGTCCTCCCAACGATGCTGAGGGAGATGCCGTTCGCGGTCTTGCCGAAGCCTCGCTCCGCCGATGGGGCGCCGAGCCATGAACGCCGCTATCGAACGGTCGGATCGACCTCCAGATGCGCGCTTCCCGCGGAGGCATAGGCGAGAGTGACCTCCGCGAGCTTGTAATCATATTGCGCCTCGGCCAGTCTGGTCTGGGCCGCCGTCAGGGCCACCTCCGCCTGGGTCACTTCCACGATCGAACCCAATCCCAATTTGTACCGCTGTTTGGCGAGGTTCAGCGCTTCCTGCGCGGTTTTGACCTGTTCTTCGCCGAGCTTGATCTGCTGGGCAAACGAGATCGTATCGAGATACGAATTCGTCACCTGTTGCGTCAGCGCCTGCTCGATGTTGAGGCTTACCGCCTCGGCGGCCGCCTTCTGGGCCTTGGCTTCCTGGATCTGGTTCTCAATCATGAACCCTGTGAACAGCGGCATCGACACGAATCCGCCCGCTGCCCACCATCCGCCTGTATTGTTGGCCTGTGAGCGGGTCTGGTCGTACACTTGAAAGTCACCGCCGCTCGCATAGGCCGACACGGTCGGGAGGTATTGGCGTTTGGTGGCGGTGATTTTGGCTTCCGCAGAGGCAGTCAGTTCCTTGGCCTTGCGGAATTCCGGATGAGACAGGCTGTCGCTGATCAGTGAGTCGAGAGGACGTTGAGCGCGCACTTCGATCGGCACGTCTTCGAGCACGTAGTCCTCCACACCGGTGATCCCCATGGCACGGTTCAAGTTGGCAAATCCGGATTTCAGCCCGTTGCGAGCCCGCACGAGCTGAGATTCGGCATTGGTCAATTCGACTTGCACCAGATCGACATCCAGCTTCGATTTGAGCTGTTGACGGTAGAGGGCCTCGATCTGTCCCTTGATGATGCCGCGTTCGCGGACGGTTTCCTCCGCGATCTGCACCAGCCGCCGGTGTTTGAGACTGAGGAGGTAGGCCGTCTGCACATTGAGTACCACGAGGGCTTGTCTGGCACTAATGCCCTGCTCCTGGGCTCGCTCGGCAAGGTGGGCGGCATCCACGGTATTCTGCGAATAGCCAAAGTCGAAGATCCGCTGATTGATCGATACACCGCCGACATACTGACTGAGATTTTGCTGGACCAGGAATCCGCCAACCAGGAAGCGGGGATTGAGCCGTCCGGCTCCTGCGGTGGTATCAAAGTTGGCATCCACGTGGGGATAATAAATTGACCGTGCCTGTTCGGTTCTGGCGCTGGCGACCTTCAAGTTGGCGCCGGCTTCCTGAACGAGAGGGTGATGGTCCAGGCCCAGTTCGATGGCCTGTTGGAGACCCAAAAAGCTGCCGCGCGGAGGAGGTTCGGACTTCTGCCCGGGTGGTTGAGCCCCCGCGTACAGCGGTGTGAACAGGATATCGAGGATCAACAGGAACGCCATTCGCATGATGACAGACATGTTCATTCCTCCTGCATGTGATGGGTGTTGAGTCTATGGTTTTGCAGCCGGTTCAGGATGAAGCGGTGCGGGTGGCTGACCTCCGGCGGAACGCCGCTCGAATTTCTGCTGGGCCGGTTTACCTTCGGGCAGTTGGAAGGGAGAGGTGCGCACCACACTTTGATCCAGGAGCTGCCGTTTTCCGACCACGACCACATCCTCATCCCCGCGGAGGCCGTCCGTAATTTCGATCCACTGTCCGTCCGTAATGCCGGTGTGCACCGTCACGGCCTTCGCTTTGCCCTGCTCGACGATGAAAACGGACGTTCCCTTGCCTGTGCTGCTGACCGCTTGGGGGGGCAGCACCAGCGCATTGGGGATGTCCCGTAGCCCGATGATGACTTCGGCAAAGGTGCCTGGCCGCATGGCGTGATCGGGGTTCGGGAGGTCGACTTCGACCAGCAAACTGCGGGTCGAAGGATCGAGCGCGAGCGTCGATCGGGTGATGGTGCCCGTGAACGAACTATCTTGTTGCTCGTGCACGCGTACTGCGACCTTTGTGTGGCCCGGACGTACCCACGGCGAGTCGTCCTGGGGTACGTTGGCATAGATGCGGACCGTGTTGAGATCCATAATTGTGAAAAGGGGGATCGCCGTCGTGGCCGAGGAGGTGGCGACTTGAATCAGCGCGCCCGGATCGGCGAACCGCGCGGTGATGGTGCCGTCGTAAGGGGCGCGGACTTTGGTGTAGTCCCGCATCACCGCGCGCTGCTGCATCAGATTTCTCGCCCCTTCATAGGCGGCTTCCGCCACGTCGACGTCCTGTTTGGCGATGACGTCCGGCGACTCTTTCCAGACGTTCCTCAGCCGGTCAAACGTGATCTTCTTGATCTTATAGTCGGCCGCCGCCTGTTGGTATTGCTCTTCGACCTCAGGCGCGTCGATGATGGCCACGACCTGCCCCTTTTTCACCTCGTCGCCTTTGTCCGGACCGATCCATTTCAGATAGCCGGACACTTTTGCGTACAGGGTCGTCTGGTAGAGCGGCGCGATGTTGGCCGGGAGCGTAATCGAATAGGTCAGATCCTTCTTGAGCGGTTTCGTCACCTGCACGTCGACGGGTTGATTGTCGTACGGCAGCGCTGTGCCCTCGTCGTAGGAGCCGTTCGCCGCCGGTGCAGCTTGTTTTGCCGTCCGCTGCGGTTCGTCGGGCTGACAGGCCCCCAGGGCAAGTACCAGCAGCAGGGACATCGCAAGAGACGCCTTGCCCATGGTCTAAATCTCCTCCGCGGCGGCCGGTGGCGTCGTCGCAGCCTCGAGGTGAGTCCGCCCTGACAACACCAGCGCATGCAGGACCGGTACGACGAGCAGTGTCATGACGGTGGAGACGGCGAGCCCCCCGACCACCGCACGGGCCAGCGGCACCATCGTTTCATTCCCCTCACCGAATCCCAGCGCCAACGGCAGGAGACCCAGGATCGTGGCCAGTGCGGTCATCACGATGGGCCGGATGCGCCGGCGTCCCGCCTCCAACACCGCCCGTTCCGCCGTAGCACCGGCCCGCACCATTCTGTTGGAGAAATCGACCAAGAGAATACTGTTCGAGACCACGATGCCCATCATCATAAGCGTCCCGATCATCGACTCGACGTTCACCGACGTCGTGGTCAGGTACAGCAGGATCACCGTGCCGATCCATCCCAGCGGAACCGCCACCAGAATGATGAGCGGATCAATCATCGAGCGAAACAGACCGACCATGACGAGGTAGATCAGCAGCACGGCAAGCGGGAGGGCGAGGGAGAAATTGGTGAATGCGGCGCGCATGTTTTTCACCTCTCCCTTGATGTCGAGCGTCACGTCCTTCGGCAGCGGGATTGTGGCCAGCACCTGTTCGATCTCCTGCGCGACCCGTCCCAGGTCGTTGCCGACGGGCGTGACCAGGACGTCGATGAGACGGGACAAGTCATAGTGGTCCACACTGTCCGGCCCGGTTTTAATCTCCAGAGACGCGACGTCGCGAAGCAGCACGGGCGGTCCTCGCCGCTCGTCTGCGGCAAAGAAACCCGCCGACAAGTCGAGATTGCGGCCGGCGAACGGCGTATTTTGCAGCGCGATGGTCGACCCGCTGGATCCTGCCGTGGTCAACGCCGACGTCGGATTCAGCGCCGTCCTGGCGCCGATCACGGGGATGTTGAGCAAGTCCTCTGTGGTGGTGAGCGATTGTTCGGGATATTGCGCCAGCAGAAAGTAACCGTTGGCGGTCTTGGGATCGAGCCAGTAATTGGGGGACAAGGCCAGATTGGAGCTGATTCCGGTAATGACGTCCACGATGACGCGATCCTGCGTCAGGCCATAGTAGGCGGCCTTGGTCCGATCCACGTTCACATGGAGCTCGGGGTAGCTCTTTCCCTGCTTGATGCGCACATCGGTCGTGTTGGCGACTTGCGCGACCTTTTGGCGGATCGTTTCCGCCACCGGCCGGACCTGGTCAAGGGTCGGCCCTTTGACCTGGATGTCGATCGGCGCCCGCAATCCGAAATTCAGCACGTCGCTGATGATCCCGCCGGTCTGAAAACTGATTTCTACGCCGGGCAGGGACTTGCCGGTTCTCTCCCGCAATGCCTCGATGTAATCATCCGTACGAGTCTTGTGACCGGTGACGAGGTTGACCAATATGAAGGCCGTGTGATTGCCGGTGTTGGGCGCGAAACGGGCCGCATCGCCGTAGTAGAGACCGGTGTTGGATACGACCTCTTCAAGTTCATCCTTTGGGATCGTATCCTGAATCACCCGTTCGATATCGGCGACGATAGCGGTGGTCTTCTCGATGCGAGATCCCTCTGGTGCACTGATCAACATCGTGAAATTCCCAGCATCCACCTTTGGGAAGAATTCCGTGTGCAAACGAGGCAACAGCAGACTGCCGGTGACGATCAGTGCGAGCAGCGCCGCGATGAGCACCAGGATTTTGAAGCGAAGACCGAGGCGGAGCGCCCTGTCGTACCCCGCCAAGACAAATCGGAACCACCCCTCCTGTGCCGAACCGTCGTCCTCTGCGCCGTTGCCGTGCCCGCGCGAATAGAGGCGGGCCAGCACGACCGGAGTGACGGTCATCGAGACGACATAATCTGCGAGCATCGCGAAGGCGACCGTCAGCGCCAGCGGCACGAAGAGATACTTGACGATTCCGGCGAAGAAGATGATCGGGAGATACACAATGAGGATGCAGATGGTCGCCACAAAAATGGGGAGAGTCAGCTCGGTCGCGCTGTCTTCAGCTGCCGAACGGCCGTCCTTGCCCATTTCAAGATGGCGGTGCAGATTCTCCTGCACGACGATGTTGTTGTCGAGGAGCGTGCCGATCACGAGGGCTAGACCTCCCAGCGTCATGATATTGACCGTCTGGCCGCTCAAAAAGAGCGAGACGAGCGCCGCCGTCAACGAGAGTGGAATCGCCAGGCTGACGACCAGCGCCGCCTTGAAGCTGCGCAAGAACAGAAAGATCATCAGGCCGGCGAGTCCGGCCCCCAGCAGCCCTTCCTTTTGCAGATTGGCGATGGCCTGTCGGATATACAACGATTGATCGTAGATGAACTTGACGGATGTTCCGGCTGGAATTTCCGTCAACTTGTGGAGTTTCGCGCGGACACCGTCCGTCACCTCGAGCGTGTTGGCGCCTTCCTGTCTCGTGATCGGCAGATAGGTGGCCTCGTGGCCATTGACGCGCACAATGGAAGTTTGGATGGCGGAACTGTCCGCAGCGGTCCCGATGTCGCGGACGAGAATAGGCGTTCCGTTGACGACTTTGATCGGGATGTCATTGATCTTGTCGACCACATCGATGAGGCTGTTCGAATAGACGTAATAGTCCAAATCGCCGATCTTGATGTCGCCAGCCGGAATAATCGCACTTTGTGCGTTGATCGCCTTGACGACATCGGAAGGGGAGACCCCTCGAGCCAACATCCGCTGTTGATCCATGAAGATGGTGATCTGCCGGACTTTCCCGCCCAGGGGAGGCCCGAACGAGATACCGGGGATGCTGGCGATCTGGTTACGCACCGTGAAATACGCCAGGTCGCGAATCTCTTTCGGTCCGAGGTTTTCGCTGTTGATCGAGAGGAAGCCGATCGGCAGGCTGGCCACGCCGAACTTATAGACCGAGGGCGGATAGACGCCGGGCGGCAGGAGGCGGATGATGCTGTAGGCCAGACTGGTCAGCTCCGATTGCGCCGCGTCGATGCCGTATTCGGGTTGAAAAAAGACTTTGATGTAACTCATGCCGGCGAGAGATTGCGACTCGATATGCTCGACGTAGCTCGCTTCCACGAACCGTTGCTCCATGCGAAGCGTAATCGCCCCTTCCATTTCGCTGGGACTGAGGCCCCGATAGAAAGTGGTGACCAGAATGGTCGGAATTTTGATCTCGGGAAAGATATCAACACGCATCTTCTTGTACGACACGGCGCCGAGCACGAGCGCAATCATGCACAAGGCAAACACGGCGTAAGGATTTTTCAGGGCCGCGCGGGTCAGCATGTGGTTTCGACCCAATACGGGGTGCGATTTCTCATCAACCAGTACCGGCAGATGTCGCCGACGCATTGCACGAGGTCTTCGAACGTCTCCGGCTTGACCACATAGCCGTTCACGGTGTGGGCATAGGCGGCCGACAGGTCGGTCACATGGTCCGAGGTGGTGAAGGCGACGACCGGAATGGCTGCAAACCGCGGCTCCTCCCGGAGTCGCTTGAGGAAGACGTCTCCATATTCGTGGTGGAGATGCCAGTCGAGCAAGATCAGTGCAGGCAGTTCCGACCGGTGCCTCAGAAAATGCAGGGCCGCCTCGCCGTCCTGATGTAAATACAGGATGACATCGCCATCGATGCGCAGAAGGGCCTGGCGGAAGAGCTCGCGCTCGCCGGGGCTGTCGTCGATCAATAGGACGGAGGCGTGACGGTGCATCGAGGTGCGTATCAGCAGGGATCATGCCGGGAGGCAGTGGAGGCTCGGCAGTAAGAGTTGTCTTGAGAGATCACATGCTTAGCAAGGAAAAGCAGGATGGTCATTGGTGATCGATTCGTCGAGGCAATCTGGAGAATTTCCATAGCACCATGGAAGTTTTCCAGGATTGCGCCCTCTGTTCAGGTTGCAGTTGTGGCAAGGCGTCGCTGATATCGCGAGGGATGGAAGTCCAAGCGGAGTCGATACGCTCACTGCTGATGAGCGAAGGGCGTTCCTGGGGCGGCGCCTATCGGGGGAAGCTGCGCGACCGGAGCCTTATTCGCCTGATGGTAGAGCGCCAGGGCTTCAGGCATGTGTTCAGTCAATCGCTTAATTCGAGTTTCGTGCCCCGGATGTGTGGAGAGGAATTCATGGGGCTGCT
>DASVBB010000013.1:0-7985 GCA_036376045.1 Nitrospira sp. | reverse complement strand
GCATCGATGATCCACTGCCCGGCCCGGGAAAAGCGGGATAGTGGTGGGGCGTCGTCTTCCTGAGCAGCGCCGGATCGGGTCAGCTGCCAGGCGACGGCATACACGGATAGAAAGGAAAGTTGAAATGAGATGTCGTAGATGGCCTGAGGATCGTGTAACACAATCGCCAATGCCGCAGCGGCCAGTGCATGAACCATGCGCTGTTCACAACCGACCCATTTTGCGACGAGAGCCACCAGCACCATCACGAGCGACCTGACGGTCGCCACTTCCGCTCCCGCCAGACAGGCATAGGCTGTGGCGGGAAAGACGGTCAGAGCGGCAGCAAGCCTCGTGGGCGTGATCCGACGGGACATGTGAAGGAGCCAGGAGGCCGGAAGCCGGAGGAAGATCTGTCTGACAGTGAAAAAGGTGAGCAGAGCGACGAGGCCGAGATGACTCCCCGAGATCGACAGGAGGTGAACCGTGCCGGTGATCATAAAGTGATCACGCACGTCTGGGTCGAGAAATCCTCGTTCTCCAATCACGATGCCGAGGAAAACCCCCAGCGCAGGCTGTGCCAAACTGTGAAGCGCTGACAACCGTATGGCATCCCTCCAGCGATCGAAGTGATACCAGATCCTCCAGCGAAAGCTGTCACGACCCGATTCCAGCCACTCGACTGCTTCGAGACCGTTGACCGTCGCGACGGCATCAATGCCCTGCCGTTCCAGATAAGCTGCATAGTCAAACCCGCCGGGGTTCAACGCACCGCTGGGTTCGTGAAATCTGGCTCGAATGCCGACGCGGTCGCCTTGAAACACGCGGCGTTCGGCCGCCCGCCAGGTCAACCTGACGGTGAAGGGACGCCGGGCCTCCTCCTGCTCGCACCGGACCACCATCATCATCCGGCCGGGAGAATATTGCACCGGGGCAATGACGCGTCCCGTGCATGATTGGAAGACGTCGGGGTGAGCTTCGTGAAATGCCGTCCCCTGATGTCCTTCAACCGTCAGAAACCAGTAGACGATGCCGCAGAGCAGACAGCCGAATGCCGCAGTCGCCGAGATGACGGCGATGCGCCCACGGACTTCGAGGACGCTTAGCCCCACCGCGACCAGGCCTAAAAGGATTGAGATGGACAACGGATAATAGGGAATCAGCGAGCCCAGGGCGAGACCACAGATGAAGGCGAGCGTCAGGGAAGGCAGCATCGCTTCCGTTCACTGTCGTTTGTAGATGTGACTGCGAGGGAAAAACCTAACCGAGGTGGGCCGTGACGATTCGTGCCAATCGATCGGCCTCTTCGCGGATGAGACTATCGTGTTCGCCTTCGATCATGATCCGCAGCAATGGCTCCGTGCCGGAGTAGCGAACGAGAACTCGGCCGCTGCCGTTAAAGCGGCGCTCGCTTTCGGCAATCGCCTGCTGCAGATCCGGGATGCTCTCCAGGTTCGGCTTCGTGGAAACTTTGACGTTGAGCAAGACCTGAGGCACCGCTGTCATGGTTTTAGCCAGTTCCGAGAGGGGCTGCCCTGTGCGTTTCATCAGCGACAACACCTGAAGCGCAGAAATCAAACCGTCGCCTGTCGTGTTGTGATCCAAAAAGATGAAGTGGCCGGACTGCTCGCCGCCGAAGTTGTAGCCGTCTCCGAGCATGCGCTCCAGCAAATAGCGGTCTCCGACGGCGGTCCGCAGCAGAGTAATTCCCGCACGGTTCAATGCCAGCTCCAGGCCGAAATTACTCATCACGGTTCCCACCACCGTTTGCTTGGCGAGGAGGCCGTGACGGTGCAGATCGAGTCCCAAGGCCGCCATGATGTGATCGCCGTTGATGACGTTGCCCTGCTCGCAGACGAACATGGCGCGGTCGGCGTCTCCGTCCAGGGCAATGCCGAGATCTGCGTCAACTTCCTTGACCGTACGCTGAAGGAGCGCGGGATGGACCGCACCGCAGCCCGCATTGATATTCATGCCGTCCGGCTTGTTGCCAATGACCTCGACCCTGGCTCCAAGTTCGCGCAGCACGGTCGGGGCGACCTTGTACGCCGCGCCATTGGCGCAATCCACGACGAGTTTGATGCCTTGAAAATCCAGGTCTTTGGGCAGCGACCGTTTGACGAATTCGATGTATCGCCCTTCGGCATCGTCGATCCTGAATGCCTTGCCGATCGCATCGGCGGTGGGACGGAGATGGGCGATCTCGTTCGACACGATCAGTTCTTCGATTCTCGCCTCGATTTCATCGGGAAGTTTGAGCCCGTCGTTCGAAAAAAACTTGATGCCGTTGTCCTGATAGGGATTATGGGAGGCGGAGATCATGACGCCGGCATCGGCCCGGAGGCTCCGCGCGAGAAATGCGATCGCCGGTGTCGGCAATGGACCCACTAGGAGCACGTCGACCCCCATGGAACAGATGCCCGACATCAAGGCGGCCTCCAGCATATAGCCGGACACCCGCGTATCCTTCCCGATCACGATTTGATGGCGCCCGGCCCTCCGCATGAAAATGTGCGCGGCGGCACGTCCCAACTGCATCGCGGTCTCGCTGGTCATCGGCTCCAGGTTGGCCGTGCCCCGGACTCCATCTGTGCCGAAGAGCTTACGCATGTTGTTCACGCACTCCAGCGGACATCCGTTGCGCGATCGCGACGGCGACACGGACTACGTCTTTCATCGGCCCGATATCGTGGACTCGCAGAATATTCGCACCCTGTTCGACCGCCAGTGCCACGGCAGCCGCCGTCCCCCAGGCACGCGCCTCGACCGCTTGATCGGTCAGCTGCCCGATGAATCCCTTTCTCGACGGACCAACTAACACTGGAAATTCCAGGTGTACGAAGGCATGAAGGTTGGCGAGCAGATCAAGGTTGTGTTGGAGGGTTTTCCCGAAGCCGATACCTGGATCCAGGACGATCCGGTCGCTCGCGACACCGTGGGCGATTGCCCAGCGCGCACGTTCGGTCAAAAACTGTGCGACCTCCCCGACCACATCGTCGTAGCGCGGCGCTTTCTGCATCGTCTCCGGAGTCCCTTGCATGTGCATCAGGACAAGGCCCACCCCTGCTTCCGCCACGACATCCACCATGGCTCCGTCACCACGCAGTGCAGTGACATCATTGACCATGACGGCGCCGGCGTCGATCGCCGCTCTGGCCACCTCAGCCTTAGACGTATCCACGGAAATCGGGACGGACACGGCCTTCGCCACCGCGGCAACAACCGGGATGAGCCGATGGCATTCTTCGCGTTCGTCGACCGGAACCGCACCGGGCCTCGTGGATTCGGCACCGATATCCAGCAGGTCGGCACCCTCTTCGACCAGACGCAAGGCGTGTTCGACCGCACGCTGCGGATCGTCATACCTCCCGCCGTCAAAGAAAGAGTCGGGGGTCACGTTGACGACCCCCATCAGGAAGGGGCGATCGAGTCCAAGACGCTGACCTTTGAGGTGAAGCTCCATCGAAACAGCCCTGTCTTCACGGTGAGGCGGCACTGTATCCGCTGTTGGAATGAGGATACAATCGTGTATCCCGCATGACACGCTGTTATCGCCTATCCGCTTGAAATCACGCGAAAGAGCCGGAGGCCGGCTCTTTCCTTGATACGACGTATGATCTTCTGCAACTCCAGTGCCCTGAAGCCACAGCGCCTTGTAGCAAGTTAGGCGGGCACGGTCTGCGAGGAATTCTGCATGAGGATCTGATCGATCTCCGGGGCGTCGAGCACTTCCTTCTCGAGGAGGGCTTCCGCCAGAGCCTTGAGGCTTCTCATGTGTTCAGTGAGGAGCCGCTTCGCCCGCTCATAATTCTCGGTGACCAGACGCTTGATCTCGAGGTCGATCTCAAGCGCGACTTGGTCACTGAAATCCCGTTTAGTGGTCAGTTCGCGGCCAAGGAAGATTTCCTCTTCCTTCCGACCGAACGTCAACGGGCCGAGCTTTTCGCTCATACCCCATTCACAGACCATTTTTCTGGCGAGATCGGTCGCGCGCTCGATGTCGTTCCCTGCTCCGGTCGTGATGTGTTTCAGTACGAGCTCCTCGGCCACTCGCCCGCCCATGAGAATCGCAAGGTTATTGTAGAGGAATTCCTTTGAATAGTTGTGCCGATCATCGGTCGGCAGCTGCATGGTCACGCCCAACGCCCGCCCGCGCGGAATGATCGTCACCTTGTGGACAGGGTCAGTGCCGGGCAACAGCTTGGCCATCAGGGCATGACCGGCTTCGTGGTATGCCGTCGTGCGCTTCTCCTCGTCACTCAGGATCATGCTCTTGCGCTCGGCACCCATCAGGACTTTGTCCTTGGCCATCTCGAAGTCGATGACCTCCACTTCCTTCTTGTTCTGGCGAGCGGCCCACAGGGCCGCTTCATTCACGAGATTTTCGAGGTCCGCCCCCGAGAAGCCGGGCGTGCCGCGCGCGATCTTTTCCAGCTCGACGTTCGCCGCAATCGGCACCTTCTTCGTATGCACCTTGAGAATTTCCGAGCGGCCGCGCAAATCAGGCCGGTTCACGACGACCTGACGGTCGAAGCGTCCCGGCCGCAGCAGGGCTGGATCCAGCACATCCGGCCGGTTGGTCGCCGCAATCAGGATGACTCCTTCCGTCGTATCAAACCCGTCCATTTCGACGAGCAACTGGTTCAGCGTTTGTTCGCGTTCATCGTGCCCCCCGCCCAATCCGGCTCCGCGCAACCGGCCGACGGCATCGATTTCGTCGATGAAAATAATGCAGGGCGCATGCTTCTTGCCCTGCTCGAAGAGGTCCCGGACGCGGGACGCGCCCACACCCACGAACATTTCCACGAAATCGGAGCCGCTGATGCTGAAGAACGGTACCCCCGCTTCTCCGGCGATGGCCTTGGCCAACAGCGTCTTGCCGGTTCCAGGCGGTCCGACGATCAGCACGCCTTTCGGGATGCGCCCGCCGAGCTTCTGGAACTTGCGGGGATCTTTCAAAAATTCGATGATCTCGAGGACCTCTTCCTTGGCCTCGTCGATGCCGGCGACGTCGGAAAAGGTCACTTTTTTCCGTTCTTCGGTGAGCATGCGGGCCCGGCTCTTACCGAAGGACAGCGCCTTGTTGCCGCCGATCTGCATCTGGCGCATCAAGAAAAACCACAGCCCCAAGAAGAGCACGAACGGCCCCCAGGTGACGAGGAACGTGATGTACCAAGGGCTCTCGTCGGGCGGCTTCGCTTCGATTTGCACGCCCTTTTCACGCAGCACTTTGACAAAATCTGGATATTCGGCGGTAAACGTCCGGATGCGGGTCTTATCCTTCAGGACTGCGCTGACGTGGTTGGACTTGATGATGACTTTTTCGATGTCCCCCTTGTCGAGCTTCGCCATGAAGTCACTGAAAATGACTTCTTCTTCCGGCGCGTGCGTCGGTACACTGAACAGATTGAACAGCAGGATCATGAACAGGCCGACGACGACCCAGAAGAGCAGATTTTTTGCCCTGGAATTCATCCAGTTCTCCTTATAGCCGAATGGGCAGGCCCCTCAACTCGCCAGGAAATCCGCGAGCTTGAGTGATGTTACCACAGGCTTCTTCACACTGACAACCGTCGCACTGTGCTCTTATTCCTCTTGGCCTTCCATATCCAGGACGGCCAGGTACGGGAGGTTCCGGTATTTCTGTTGATAATCAAGTCCGTATCCCACCACATATTTGTTCGGAATTTTGAATCCGACGTAATCGAGCGAGACGTCGATCGTTCGCCGTTCCGGCTTGCTCAGGAGCGTGCAGACCTTGATCGATTTCGGCTTTTGCTTGGACAGCGTCTTTATCAGGTATTGGACGGTCAGGCCGGAGTCGACGATGTCCTCGACGAGCAGCACATCCTTGCCGGCGATGTCCTCGGTCAGTTCGGTGACGACTTTCACTTTTCCCGACGTTTTGGATTGGCTGCCATAACTGGTGACGATCAAAAAATCTACCCGCATCGGAATTCGGATGGCCCGGGCCAGATCCGCATAAAACGCATAGGCCCCCTTCAATACGCCGACCAGCACAAGGTCCTTGCCCGCATAGTCATTCGTAATCTGCTTGCCGAGCTCCTTGATGCGCGCTCGCATTTCTTCCTGCGTCACGATCGGTCGTCCGAATATCCGCTGCATGCCTACTCGGCTCCTTCGCTTCCGATGTTTGGAGTCACTGTCGCGACGAGACAGCGCGATGTGCTCTTCCGCGCCACAAACCGTTCATCCTCCCGCCGTCCCACGATCCAGAGAATCCCTTCGGGCGCGGCCAGGAGCGGGATCCGTGTGCGTTCCTCCCGGCTCACCTTCAAATCCGTGAAAAAATCCTGCAGCTTCTTGCTCTTTCCCCCCATCCCCCGCGGGTGGATACGGTCACCTGCCTGCCAGGCCCTGAGAACGAGCGGCACGGACAGGCGGCCCATATCAAACACCCCGCAGTCGCGCGTCCGGTGCTTCAGGAACGGCTCGGCCTCCTGTTTGGTCATCTCTTGTACATGAATTTCCTGGCCGGTGCCAGGCCAATAGACGGTCGAAGGCACCGACAGCGGTAAAGAACCCGGAAAGGCAGCGTGTTCCGGGCGTTCGCACAGCGTCTCCTTGGGGAGCTGCCGAATGGCGAGCACGCGCTCACGCTCTCTGATCATTTCGGCTCCGCGTAGCAAGACCCGTGTCCCTCTCGTTCTCCCCGACACGAAGCGCAGAACACTGTCCACCACACGCAGACTGGGAGCACGTTGCTCCGGATCGGTCGATTTGAGCATGTGGCGGACAAGGCGACGCTTGAGTGCATCAGGAAGAGCGGCGATGGCCTCGCGTTCGAACCGTTGGGTTCCTTGGACGTCCACCGTCACGAGCGACCGATACAATTCCGCGACGACCTGCTCAAGGTAGGCATCGTCGGCCCGCAACACTTCCGCCTGCCGCTCCAACAGACGCACGATCCCGGGCGTAATGTCTTCCATCACCGGCAACAGGTCCCGGCGAACGCGGTTGCGCCGATACAACGCCGTGAGATTGCTGCTGTCCTGACGATACGACAGCCTTTCCTGCCTGAGATAGCCGATCACCTCTTCGCGCGTCGTTCTCAGCAAGGGACGAACAATGATTTTCTCCCTGACAAACGGCATGCCCGCCAAGCCGGTGAGCCCCGCTCCTCTCAACATCCACATGAGCATAGTTTCGGCCTGATCGTTCGCAGTGTGCCCGGTCACGATGCGATCAGCGTGAATTTCGTGGGCCAGTGATTTCATGGCCTCATACCGCGCCCACCGCGCCAGGAGCTGCATTGAAGACACGCGGCGCTGCTTTGACAGGACGGGTCGCCTCACGATCAGCGGGATGTTCCGGGACTGACAGAACGAGGCGACGAAGGCCTCATCCCCGTCGGACTCGCTGCCGCGCAATCCATAGTTGAAATGGACGACGGTCAGCTTGAGCTGCCAGCTCGGCGCAAGTGTCGCCAGCAACGATAGGAGCGCGATCGAGTCTGGCCCCCCCGAGACGGCGATCAGCAAATGCTGTTTGGGACCGAAGAGCCGTCGATCCTGAATCGTCTGGACGACCCGGTCCAAGAAGGTTGGCCGTCTTCTTGTCGTCCGCGTGGTCATGACTCATGAATCCTCTCTGCATGACGACGGAGACTGGCTTTGGCGCGGTCGACGTCGCGTGCGATCTGGGCGGCAAGTTCCTGCGCCGATGGAAAGGCATGATCTCCACGCAAGTGCTCGATGAATTCGACCGTCACGGCCTTGCCATAGAGGTTGTCGCTGTGATCGAGCAGGTTGACCTCGATCAAACGCTCACCGGTCCCGAACGTCGGCCGGCTGCCGATGTACGCGATGGCATCGTACCGCCTCCCGTCATACGAAGCCCGGGCAGCATAGACCCCGTCAGGCGGTGTCACCCGTTCCTCCGGAATCCGGAGATTGGCGGTCGGCCAGCCGAGTGCTTGTCCCTGCTGCATCCCCGACACGACGGTCCCCGTCATGCCATAGGCCCGCCCGAGCAACACGGCGGCC
>DASVBB010000032.1:0-2625 GCA_036376045.1 Nitrospira sp. | reverse complement strand
CTCGGGATCGGCCTTGTCGGCGTCGGCCGACACGGCAGCCGGTATGTCCAGCACCTGCTCCATGATCTGCCGGGAGCGGCGCTCACGGCTATCTGCCGAAGAAGCGGCAACGGCTCCTATCCGGGCACCCACATTCCCGTCTACGACGATTACCATGCGATGATTGCGGATCCGAGCGTCCACGCCGTCGTCGTCGTGACGCCGCCTGCTCTCTGTCACCCGATCTGCCTCACGGCCGTGCGGGCCGGAAAGGCCGTCCTCGTCGAGAAGCCACTGGCACTCAACGGCCGCGAAGCACGCGCCATGGTGGCGGCGGCCGAGCAAGGCGGGGTGCCCTTGATGACGGCCCAGACCATGCGATTCGATCCGACCATTCTCCTCCTGAGAGAGCAGTTGCGCACGATCGGACCACTGCAGGCAGCCACGCTGATCAGTCACATCGAAACCAGAGCCAACATGATGGCTGGGGAGCAGGGACCGGTGGCGCTCGGCGCGCTGCTCGAGCTTGGTGTGCATTTACTGGATTTGATCCGCTTTCTTTCCGGAGAGGAGATTCACGAAGTGCAATGCACGATGACGCCCTCTCCGGATGAAGGGCCGGAAACCCGCGTACAGGTACGCCTACAGACCTCGGGAGGGATTCTCTGTACACTCGACATTGCACGGGCGGAGGCTCAGCGCCGGGGAACGGCGGAATGGATTGGAAAAAACGGCACCGTTAAGGCGGACTGGGTCACACGGCAACTGACACGAAGCACGAGCGACGGCGGATCACAATCGTGGACGCTCGAGCCCCGTCCCACAATCCTCGCGGTACTGCAAGCGTTTGTCCGGGCGGTCCGCACGGGAACCGCGCCGCCGGTCACGGGCCTCGACGGCTGCCTGGCCGTCGAAGCGGCCGACGCCTGCTATCGTTCGGCAGCTCGACACGGCGCCATCGTGCGATGCGAACCCACCGGCGCCATCCATCCGACGCGCGGCTAGGTGTCCGCGACGATGTGCGTGTCCGTCTCCTCGACGCCCTCGATTTGATGAATTTTCGTGATCACCACATCGGACAGAGACCGTTCATCGTGGGTGCTGATGAACAGGAAGATATCCGGCTGGCCGAAGCAGGAATGGGCCTGTTCGACTCCAGCGAGCTTCTTCAACGCCTGCAGCACGTCCTTGGTACGACCCGTCTTCACCTTGATGAGTATGTACGCCTTCGTCGCCATCGCGTTTCTCCTTTCGGTCGAACTGTTTTCCGCCCGGCATCGCGCGCCGGTGCTCAGCAAACACCCGGTGGATGCTCCGGCCCTGCCGGTCAAACGTGGATCGCGCGCGCGTGTAGAGGCCGCGCAACAACTCAAAATCCTCCTGACGCATATTGACACGGGCAAATGACCCCGTCAGTTGTGCCCGCTCCTGTGCGGAAATTTCCGCATAGTGATCACAGACGGCCTCGACCACCTCAGACGTCCATCCGTTCTTCCGGAATTCCGTGCCGACGGCTTCGGCTCGGGCCGCATATTTGGTCTCAAGCGCCTGATCCACAAACTGCCGAACGGCAGGATCCGCACTCTTCATGAACAGCCCTTGAAATTGGATGACAACTTGAATCACACGGTTGGCTTCGGGACTTCCCTCGGGAGGAAGAATGCCGGCATCTTGCAGCGTGGCCAACAATGCCATGGAAGCCCCAACCGGTCCTGAAGGCGTGCGTCCCTGCGAGTCCGCATGAGCCGGCATCGCAGACTCGAACAACAAGGCGACGAGAAACACCCACACGCCGGCCGGATGCATGGCGCGATTATACAGAAGCCCAGCGGACCGCACCAGCTTCAGATCGTCATCTATTCCTGAAGGTGAATGGAAGCATTTCCCCAATGCTGGACAGCGTTTTTGTTGAATCCGCCGTCGCACGCTTCATATAATTCTGCGCTTCTGCAATCACGGAGGAGTCTCTATGCTGGCGAAAGTCCGAAGTGTCGCGCTCGTTGGACTCGACGCTCACCTGATCGACGTGGAAGTGGATATTGCCGGGGGGCTTCCGCAATTTTCCGTCGTCGGCCTGCCGGATGCGACTGTCCGAGAAAGCCGCGATCGCGTTCGTTCCGCGCTCAAGAACACCGGGTTTCATTTTCCCGCAAAGAAAATCACGGTGAATCTGGCGCCGGCGGACATCAAAAAAGAAGGGGCGGGGCTGGACCTGGCCATTGCCGTCGGGATTCTCGTCGCCGAGGAAGTCATTCCAGCTGACGCGCTGACGCATCGGGTGCTCGTCGGCGAACTCTCGCTCGACGGTCAGATCAAACCGGTCTCGGGAGCGCTCTCCATCGGACTGGCCTGCCGAAAAACCTACGATGTGCTCGTGCCAGCGCACAACGGCGCAGAAGCAGCCATGATCGAAGGCGTGGCGGTGTATGGTCTTCACAGCTTGCCGGAAGCCGTCGCCTTCCTCAGGGGAGAAGTTCGGCTTGAACCGCAGCAGACTGAACGTGAGCGCGTGTTTGCCGAGCGACCGTTGCAGGACGAGGATTACGGCGATGTGCGGGGCCAGGACCAGGCCAAACGGGCCCTGGAAATTGCCGCAGCAGGCGGACATAACGTGCTGATGGTGGGGCCGCCGGGCTCAGGCAAAAC
>DASVBB010000222.1:0-2161 GCA_036376045.1 Nitrospira sp. | reverse complement strand
CTTGTCTCTTTCGCCGACCTCCGCGGCCATGATGCTTTGGATGCACGCCGACAGCGATGAATCGCCGGTGGTAATGGGATCATAGAAGGCGAAGTTCCGCCGTTTCAGATCCGGAGCAAATTCGTGGCCAAGCAGGAACATGGCCAGCACAAGGTCCGCCTGCTTAATGACCTGATAGCGATAAATCGTGAGGGGGTGAAAGAACAGAAGCAGTGGGTACTTGTCGGCGGGAATGCGATCAAAGTCCCACGGCTCCTGGTTCAAAAACTGATCGTCTTGGGGTGTAATCTGGAGCCGCTCGTCGTAAGGGACGTACATACGATCGGCTGCCTGCTTCCACTCAGACACTTCCGAGAGGTCGAGACGCGTCTTGTGCACCAAGACGGTAAAGAGATCCGGGCGATGTTCGCGGATTCGCTCCACGGTCTCGGCCGCATAACGAAGGTTCTCCCTGGCCATCAGGTTCGTATAGACATTGTTGTCGACCACCGTGTTGTACTCGTCCGGACCGGTAACGCAATGAATGCAGAAGTGCCCGTCGTTCCTCGATGAGTAAAACCCGAGTGATCGCCAGAGCCGCGCCGTCTCCACCAGCATTTCGACGCCTTCATCGAAAAGGAATTCGTCTTCTTGCGTGGCCTGAATGTATTTCTTCAGGGCGTACATGATGTCCGCATTGATGTGGTACTGCGCGGTGCCCGCCGCATAATACGCCGAGGCTTCCTCCCCGTTGATGGTCCGCCAGGGGTACATGGCCCCTCGCTGATTCAGCTGGCGTGCACGTTCCCGTGCCTTGTCCAGCATGCCGTGACGGAACCTTAATAGATTTTTGGCGATGCGCGGCGCGGTATAGGTCAGGAACGGGAGCACATAAATTTCGGTGTCCCAGAAATAGTGGCCTTCATAGGCGGCTCCAGTTAGTCCCTTCGCCGGGACGCCGGTGTTTTCCGCACGCGCGCAGGCTTGCAGCACGTGAAACAGATTGAATCGAAGCGCCTGCTGGACGGTCGTCGTCGAGGCTTTCGCCCGATCGGGGTTCGTCATAACCTGGACGTCGCTCCGCTCCCAAAAGTCGTCCATGAACCGCTCCTGGCCGGCGAGCAACGTGGAAAACCCGGCATCGACCGCGCGGTCCAGGGCACGTTCGGCGCGCGAGCAGACCTCTTCCGGCGCCGCCGTGTGGCTCGTGTGATAGACCATGTACTTCATGAGCGTGATGGGCTGTCCGGGCTCTGCATCGATGCTGGCGACGACGTGGCCGGCGTCTTGCGTACAATCAGTTTTCCATGTCGCTCGCAACGAAGTCTCCAATGCATGATCGATGGCGCACGCGAGGACCAGGCCGCTCTTGTTGGTCGCATGGCACAAGACGATTCGTCGGTCCTTGGCATAACTTAGCCGGTGATTCAGCACTTTCTCGACGAACACCTTGGCCTGTCTGGGATCGTAGTTGGCCCGCCTCGGCACCGGCTCGTTGGCAATCATTTCCGAGGAGAGCACGACCGGCGCTGCGGCGTTGAGCAGCGTGATCTCATATAGGATGGCGGCGACGTGACGGTGCTCGAACGATACCAGCCGACGGGATTTGATGGAGACGTGTTTGCCGGCCGGCGTTTCCCAGATGATGTCCCTATCGAGCGTTCCGGATTTCATGTTGAGCCGGCGGTCGTAGCTTCGGACGTTGGCGTGGGGCAGCCAGAACGGTTCGTCATCGACGTAGAGCTTGATGTTTTTGCAGTCCGTCACATTCACGATCGTTTGACCCGTCGTCGCAAGACCATAGGCATTCTCGGGATAGATGATCGGCCACGTTTCATAGAAGCCGTTGATGAATGTCCCGTTCTGCCCGATCGGTCCGCCTTCTTCCAGACAACCCCGCATCCCTAGGTACCCGTTGCCCAGAGCAAACATGGTCTCGTCCTGCTCCAGTAAATCGGGCATGAAGCGTTTTTCGATCAGATTCCACTCATCAGGCGGATAGATGTGCGGGGGGGGATGGAAGCGGGGACGATGAATCATACCGACGACCTCGGTGTGAACGGGTTACCGCGGTGATGGAGTCGTAAGATCGGTTCGATCTGCCAAGAGCTCCCCAAGATCTCCGACCACGAGATCGGCGCCGTGTTCACGAAGCGCCTGAGCTTGATCGTGTCGATTCACA
>DASVBB010000235.1:0-7122 GCA_036376045.1 Nitrospira sp. | reverse complement strand
CAACGAGATCAAGGCCCTCTCCATCAAATCGCTCAATCGGCTGAACCCTGATTTGGTCGGTTGAACGTCTAATTACTCCCTTCAGCCGAATCTCAAATTTCAAAGCGCGCGGACGCGCCAAGCGCGGATCTCAGATCGCACAGCGCGAATCTCATATCCACCTCGCTGACGCGAATCTCATGATTCAAGATTGAATCCTGAAAAAGGTGCTCTGATGCCCCGCTTCAGGGAAGATGAAGCACTTTTTTCAGAATCCAATCCTGCAGCCGGTCCGGAAGCCACCTCAACATCACAGTCCGAAGCTTCGCATCGCGGCCGACGAGGTACCGCGTTTTCGGCCGCTTGGCCGTCAGTGCGTGCAGGACGGCCTTGACGACGGCATCGACCGGAATCGCGCGGGCCGCAGCCTGGCCCACCCCTTCCCTGACGGCCTTCGCCGCAGCTTCATACAGATGCTTGCCATCAGCCGGAATTCCCGTTTCGACGTCCAACGACGTTTTGAGAGACTTGTCCCAGATGGGCGTGGCAATGGCGCCCGGTTCGATGATCGACACCTCGATCCCCCAGGGATACAGCTCCAGCCGTAAGGCATCGGTCAGCGCCTCCAACGCGTGCTTTGACGCCGAATAGGGCCCCATCATCGGGATCGTGCTGCGGCCCGCAATCGAACCCATGTTCACAATGCGCCCTCGCGCGCGACGCAACAGCGGAAGCACGGCTTGGGTCACGGCGATCTGACCGATGACGTTGACTTCGAGTTGCTTGCGTAACTGATCCAGGGGAATAAGCTCCAACGGACTGCCGATCGCAATGCCGGCATTATTGACGAGGCCGGAGAGCCCCGAGTCGCCTACATGACGCTTCACGCTGTCCGCGGCCCGTGTGATCGAGTCACGATCCGTGACATCCAGGTGAAGCGGAATGATGGCCGCGCCGCCATCCGCTTTGAGCGCGGCACCGGTCATAAGATTGCGAACTCCGGCGAACACGGTCATGCCGCGCAACGCGCAACCGATGGCGCAGGCAGCGCCGATGCCCGTCGAGGCGCCGGTAATCAAGACGACGCGGGAAGGACCGGGGCGGGTCATCGAACCTCTCTTGTTAAATGCGCCGGATTGTAACAGAAACTTAACATTCGTTACGTCCGACGGTATTCCGGCTTCAATTCCGGCTTCACTAAACCCCTGCATTTCATCTACAATGGGCTGAATTTCTGGCCGCTGCCTGCTCCATCATGTCGAAAATCGCCGTCATCGACGTCGGAACCAACTCGGTGCACATGGTGCTCGCCGAGGTGTTGCCAGACTTCACCTACAAGATTCTCGATCGCTTCAAGGACATGGCGCGGCTCGGGAACGGAGCCTTTGAAAGTCAGCGGCTGTCCGACGAGGCCATCGCCAGAGGCCTGAGTGTCATCAGCCGCCTGGTGACGCTCGCGAAAAACAAGGGATACGACCGCATGATTGCCGTGGCGACCAGCGCCGTGCGGGAAGCCAAGAACGGCGGAGACTTCATCGACACCGTGAAAGAGCAGACGGGTCTCCGGGTTCGGGTGATCAGCGGTGTGGAAGAAGCTCGATTGATCTTCCTGGGCGTGAAGAACAGCGTGCCCATGACGGAACAGCCGGCCCTGGCGGTCGACGTCGGCGGCGGCTCGGTCGAGGTCATGGCGGGAAACCGCGATCAACTCCTGCACGCCAAGAGCCTCAAGCTCGGAGCCATCAGGCTCTCCGATCAATTCCTCAAGCGCACTCCGCCGTCGGAACGCATGCTGGACGAGCTTGAAGAACTGATCAACGACCAGCTGAAGCAGACACTCGACGGGTTCAAGGTCAAGCGATTCGATAGTCTGATCGCCACGTCCGGCATGGCAGGCAACCTGGCGGAGGTGATCCATCTCCGGCGAACCAACCGCCCCCTGCCCCAACTCAATCTGGCCACCGTTTCGCTAAAGGAAGTGAAGGAAATTGAACAGGAGCTGCGGCACTCGACGATCAAAGAACGTCTGGCGATTCCCGGGCTGGATCCCAAACGGGTCGACACGTTGTTCCCGGCCACCATCGTCATTCGCCGCCTGATGGAGTTGTCCAACCGTGACGAGCTCGTGCTGTGCGACAAAGCCATCCGGGAAGGCGTCATCTACGATTTCATCGAACGGCATCGCGAGCGCATCAAGGCCGAAGCCGATATTCCCGATCTCCGGCGTCGCAACGTCCTGGCCCTCGCCCGCCGCTGCCGGGCGCCTGAAACCCACAGCCTGCACGTCGCCGCGCTGGCACTACGGCTGTTCGACCAGACCAAGCGGCTCCATAATCTGGGTGAGACAGAACGAGACTGGCTCGAATTTGCGGCCATTCTTCATGATATTGGATACCTGATCAGCGAACGCCAGCATCACAAGCACACGTATTACCTGATCACCAACACGGAGTTGGGCGGCCTTTCGTCCGACGAGCTGCTGGTGATTGCCAATATCGCCCGCTACCACCGGCGGGCGCATCCACACAGTAAGCATGAATCCTTCGACGAACTCACGCCGAGGCTGCAACGATCGGTCCGGATCCTCGCGTCGCTGCTCCGGATCGCCGACGGTCTCGATCGCACGCACTTTTCGGTCGTCAGGACGGTGGACGTCAAAATAGGAGCCACGGTGAAGATTATCGCGCATGTGACCGGTGATGCCGAGTTGGAAGCCTGGGCGGCGAAGGGAAGGGCCGACCTATTTGAACGGACCTTCCGTCGGCGGGTACAATTGACGCTCGAAGCGCAGGAGGACGTGGCATGACCGAGCAGCAACCGGCCAACAGCAACGCGCCCCATCCCTACCCCGGCAAATTGATCATTGCCGAGGGCATCGATGGGTCCGGGAAGAGCACCCAATTGCTTTTGTTGCATAAGTGGCTGGAATCAAAAGGCCATAAAGTCTTTTTCACCGAGTGGAATTCCTCGGAGCTCGTCAAAGACACAACCAAGCGCGGCAAGAAGAATAAGAGCCTCACGCCCACGACCTTCAGCCTCCTGCACGCCACCGATTTCGCGAGCCGGCTCTACCACGAGATTCTGCCGCCGCTCAAAGCGGGCATGCTGGTGCTGGCCGACCGGTACATGTATACGGCCTTCGCCAGGGATGTGGTCCGTGGGGTGTCGGCCGAGTGGGTCCGCAAGCTGTATAGCTTCGCCATCAAGCCCGACATGGCGTTTTACTTCAAGGTGCCGATCGAAGTCGCCATTTCACGCCTCCTCGGCGGCACGCGCGGGCAGTTCAAGTATTACGAAGCCGGCATGGACATGAACTTGAGCCAGGACGTGACCGAAAGCTTCCGCACGTTCCAATCACGCATCTTGGCCCAATACGACAAAATCGTCGACGAGTATCAATTGATTACCATGGATGCGACCAAGGATATCGCCCAGCAGCAGGACGCCATGCGGCGTCTCGTGGACGAGGCGTTGAAAGATTACAAACCAAGACGGGGAACTCATGGGAGACGCTCACTATTTTGGCGACGGTTTGACGTACCTAAATCCGAGTGACCTCAAGGGCAAGCTGATCGCCATTGAGGGCACGGACGGGGTCGGCCGCTCCACCCATCTCGAACTGTTGCAGGAATGGCTCGAAGTGCAGGGCTATGGGGTGATTACGACCGGGTGGACCAGATCGAATCTGATGTCCAAGACCATCGAAGTCGCCAAGGAAGGCAACACGATCGATCGCTGGTCGCTCAGCCTGCTCTACGCCACGGACTTCGCCGATCGGCTCGAACACGAGATCATTCCGGCCTTGCGCTCGGGATTCATCGTGCTCGCCGACCGCTATATCTACACGGCCTTTGCACGCGACTTTGTACGCAGCAACGACCGGAAGTGGATCAGGGACGTGTTCGGGTTTGCGCTCGTGCCCGATCTGGTCTGTTATTTGCGCATCGATGTGGAAACGCTCGCCCTGCGCGTCATCGAAACCAAGGCCATGAACTATTGGGAATCCGGGATGGATCTCCGCCTGGGGAACGACCTGTACGACAGCTTCAAGAAATACCAGTCGTTGCTGATCGAAGAATTCGACAAGATGGCGGTCGAGTTCAAATTCGAGGTCGTCGACGCCCGCCAATCCCTGGAAGACATTCAGGATGAGCTGCGGGGGAAAATCCAAGGACTGCTCACGCAGGGCGAGGTCGCACGAACGGCGCCCGTGGTCGAAGACGCGCAGCTCTGAGATGTGAGAGAGGGATTTACACCTCTAATTTCGCCTGCTTCTTCCCCAACCCCCTCAATTGCCCCGGTTCCAGCCACCATCGCAGCACCCCCCGTCCGACCTTGGGAGGCATGGGCAGCTCGATCAGACAGGCCCCCGCTTTCTTAAACGGGAACGCCATCGACGGCTTTCCCGTCAGGAACACGCTAGCCGCGTGGCCGAGGTGGGGCTCATGTCCCACGCATAACACACTGCACTCAGGCGGCAGATCGCGAAACAACGCGAGAAGACGCTCGGGATTGGCATCCGGCAAGAGTTCCTCCACACGCTTCACGGCGCTGGGGATGCTCAACGAGGCTTGAATAATATCCGCGGTTTCGAGGGCCCGCACCAGCGGACTCGAGAAAATGTAGGTCGGCTGCACCTCCAACCATCTCAAACCGGTCGCCACCTGAGAGACGCGCTTGACGCCCCGTTCCGTCAGCGGGCGGTCGTCGTCTGATCCGTCCCATTCCTCACGCTCCACTGCAATCCCATGACGAAGAAACACACAATCCATGAGCTGCTCCTATGATCCCGTTCCATCCAACAGCCCTACACCGGAAAAGCGCACCAGAATCGCGGTCAAAATCCGCTCCCGGAGCTCCGGCCGGAAGGGCTCGAGCGCCGCGCCTTCCAAATATCGTTCGACCGTGGGAGGCAGCCGTCGCCACCAGGCCTTCGCAGACTCCCGCGCACCTTCCGCAGCCGGCCCGCCCTGCTCCAAGACCTTCTTGACTTCCCGTTCAAAGAAATCCACATGCACGAGCTCATCCTCCAGGATCGACGTCAGATCCGGCTGCACCTGGACGAGCAGTTTCGCGAACTCCAGCCCCAAGGCCTCGTAGCCAAACAGCTGGATGACCAGCGCCCACCATTGGCTCGGCATGCGGGGCAGTTTTTCCCGGGCATGCGATTGGACACCGAGCCTGGTCTCAAACTCCTTGAGATGCTTGGCTTCCTCCTCCTCATGCCGCAACAAGAAGGAAAGCACGCCCTCAGGCACATCCTTCGCTTTCGCTGAGCGCACCGCCCAAAGCGCCATCGCCTCGGCTTTGAGGAACCGTTCAAGCAAGGCGGTTTCACAGGAAGGTGGCAGCAAGACTTCTGTGGCAGACATCGAGTCAGTGTAACGAAACGGGACCTCAGAAACCAACGGCCATTTTCAAGTGAAGTCCGGTGCATTTACGATGCATGCATTTAGGAAATTTCCTATACATCAGCGAGGGTTGCGAGAATCCAATCCGATTCACGCCGAATCAAATCCGACCCACCAAAATGACCTCAGGGAGCCACCGTCGAGAGAGGGACAGAACATCGCATTCGCCGAAACGTCAATGCAGACGTGCCGTTTCTGAATCGACGTATTAAATGGCCACTGCTCCCCTTCCTCTGGTCTGTCCCTTGCAATTTCCCACGGCGAAGGGTCGGAAAGGAGTCACAATGGATTTCGCGATCATTCTCATAGTGAGCAATACACTGTTAGCGGCGTTCATCTATTTTGTCGTGACTCGAATCTGGCAGGACTAGGCGGTCGCCAAGAGCAACTCTCAGATCTCAAATAATGACGAGCTTGAGAGACGGTTCCTCCGGTTTGATATTTGCGAGTAGAGATAGAGGCGTCGTGTCTGTCTGAGATCTGATATTTGAAATTTATGCTCAGGGCGCCCGGCGCCCGCCATGTGCGTTGAAGCCGACCAGTGGTCAACTGCTGTCAAGCGCCAACGGTGACCACACAGATTCTGGTCCTGACCCTTCCAGAAGCTGACCGGTTGCCTTCACGCTATGAGGCCGCGCTTCCACCAACACTGGCAGCGCGGCCTTTCTTATCTCAGGCTCTTTTCAATCTTCCGATAGTATCGATCGACGAAATGCCTCGAGAAATTCTCCGGGAGTTACAATAGGAAACTGCACATAGTGTTTGACTAATTTTCTCTGAAAGTGCCTGGTATTCCAAGTGATGAGAAAATCGACATGCGACTCGATCGCCGCCGCCAAAATCGGCGCATCGTTGTGATGAATTACGCCGCGTGCTCGATCAACAGCGTCAAGGGAAGGATCCTCGACGACCAATGGCGATAGCTGCTTAAGGAATAAATGGTACTCGGGGAGAAGGGTGGAGAGTTTATTCGAAAGATTGCGATCGGCTTCGACAAGCACCTGCCTCGAAACCACCGCCTGGACGACTCCTGCTTCGCATAAACGCAACACCTCATGCGCAGCCCCAGTCGGAGAAAGGACTCCTGCAATCAACGCGCTGGTGTCGATGAATACCTTCCAGCGCCTACGTTCCATGACGGTCTTTGTTGTACCGAACTCGCTGACGGTCCAAGTCGGTCAAGATGTCATCAATCGTGAGCGTAGCCTTTTTCATTTCCTTTTGCGCCTTTTTAGCGACCACATCAACTTGCAAGACCTTCGGTGTCATGAGGATCACGTTACCAACCTTCACGAGAGTAAGCGGTGTCTCCTCCGTCAACTTCAATTCCTTTCGAATTGAAGCCGGAATAGTCAGTTGTCCTTTCCCCCAAACTTTCACCAGTGCCATTGACATGCTCCTTTCATATGTCTGACATTATCTGAATTTCAGACTTTATCGCACTACCCCCTATTGGTCAACCTGTGTGCGTAAGGCGGAAGGGGCTCGATCCGACCCAGATTCCCGTCCTGAGTCTTCCAGGAGCCGGTGCAGAATCCCGCGTGGCTCTCCACTCCGCTTGCGCTAGGCACCAGCACTCAAAACAAAGGGCTTCAGGCGACCAATGAATCGGAAGCTCCCCTGCTGTCTCTGCGTCAAATCGCCCCGCCTGGGTTCTTGACGCAAGTTTTTGCAGTGGAGCCTTCAGGCTGCAAGTCCTGAGTCACGCTTCTAGACAGGAGAAATTGCTTTC
>DASVBB010000230.1:0-8629 GCA_036376045.1 Nitrospira sp. | reverse complement strand
GAACCAGGAAGTCGATTGTATTGTCTTGGATCTGGATCTGTCTCCTACATCAGGGTTCCACGTCTTGTTAGATGTAGTCCCCGACCGCCGCCGGCCAGAAATCGCTGTGGTCATTCTCAGTCGTCTATGGAATCCCGCGCTGGCACAGATGGCGCTGGAGCATGGAGCCCAGGCATTTCTGCTCAAACAACACACGTCGGTTGGCGCGCTGGATGAAGCGATCAAGACCGCGATCACGTCTGTGGCAGCCGCACTGGGTGAAAAGCCACAGGTGTGTAGCTAACCCCTACCGGAGGATCCGTGATACCTGATTACTGCCAACCCGTACAAGACTACATGCGTGCCTGCGAAGTCCTGCTGAAACTCGGTGCACTTTCTCAGGAGGAGGCCGAAGCTGTGGAGGAAATGTTCGGTCGGATTGCCGAGAGATTTCTCGACGACGGCACGCCGTGAAGGTGCTGCAGGGAAACCAAACGTCGCGGTTCGAGATTGCGCCGATCACTGAGTCGATCGTTCCGGGCTTCACCAGGCTCTGAGTCGCTCACGCCGCCACAACCAGCCTATCGCCAGCAGGACAAGCAGGCAGCTGCCGACAATCCAGTACAGCACAGCATCGCTAAGGTCCATGTTTGCTATTCCTTCCAGTTCACAGTTGTGTCTGACGGGACAACGCACCAAGGAGGGAGCTTAGGAGAGACACCTTACTATACACGATGTTCATCCGAAGGCCAACGATTACCGCAAGCACTGGAAAACGCTAGAGGCCTGTCTTTTCAAGATCCTCTGAAGCCATGAACGCCTCAAAGTGTGCCTGCAACCCATAGGCGCGATACAAGACTTCGAGATCTTTCATGATGCGTCCCACCGAGGCGACGAACTGCGCTTCCTCTCGTGTCACCTTCCACCGCAGCTGAGAGACTTCGATAGCGCGGCGTATGGCGAACAGGACCGTGCCTTCCTCGACCGGTTTCACCAGCACGTCATAGGCACCCGCGTCCATCGCCTGCCGAAAGAGGTCCTCATGATGTTTTTCGACCAGCAGCAGGACCGGGCACATGGGATGAATTTTGTGTACTGCCCGGACAAATCCGATGCCTTCAAGGCCGCGCTGGTGTGCGTCACAGAGGATGGCCGCATACTCCATCGACCTGATCCGCTCCAGAGATGCCAGCACGGTGTCTGCTGTGTCGATGTGCGTATGTGGAAGCTTGAGACGCAGGGTCGAAGACAGGGTGTCGAGGAGAATAGGCTCGTCTTCAATGATGAGAACACGAGAGGGTTGCATTGTTGTGGTTCCCATAAAAAAGATCTGTATGATTCAATGCCGTGCGACGACGCTTGCACCAGCCAAGGTATGTCATTATATGATAATTTGAATTGCGAGTTCGTCCGGACAATTGTGACGAACCTCACGGGAGAATGCCAGTCGTATGAGAATTTGGCCTGGGAATCCGTATCCCTTAGGAGCGACGTGGAACGGCGAGGGAGTCAATTTCGCGCTGTTTTCTGAAAATGCGACGGCCGTGGAGCTCTGTCTCTTTGAGAGACCGGACGACCCTAAAGAGACGCACCGCATTCGGATCGAAGAATGCACCGACTATGTCTGGCACGTCTACCTGCCGGAGATACGGCCAGGGCAACTCTATGGCTACCGTGTCCACGGCCTGTATGAGCCGGCAGCCGGCCTCCGATTCAACCCGGCCAAGCTCCTGATCGATCCCTACGCGAAGGCGATTGCCGGCAATATCGATTGGTCGGATGCGCTGTTTGGGTACCGGATCGGTGATCCCAAGGCCGATCTCTCGCTCGACGATCGGGATAACGCCGGCTCGATCCCCAAATGTGTGGTCGTCGATCAGGCGTTCACCTGGGGCGGCGACCAACTGTTGCGGACTCCGTGGGACCGGACCGTGATCTATGAAGTGCACGTGCACGGCTATACCGCGCGACATCCGGAGGTTCCCGAGAACATGCGGGGCACCTATGCCGGACTCGCGACACCGGAAGTGATCGAGCATCTGAAACATGTGGGCGTCACGGCCGTCGAACTCTTACCCGTCCATCATTTCATCCGCGACAAACACCTGATCGACCGCGGTCTCACCAATTATTGGGGCTATAACTCGATCGGGTTTTTCGCGCCGGACAGTCGCTATGCGACCTCGTCGGATCGCGCCCACCAGGTCTGGGAGTTCAAGACGATGGTCAAGGCGCTCCACAGCGCGGGCATCGAGGTCATCCTCGACGTGGTCTACAACCATACGGGAGAAGGCAATCACCTGGGCCCGACGCTGTCGTTCCGCGGAATCGACAACGCCTCGTACTACCGGCTGGTCCCGGATCTGCCGCGCTACTATCAGGACTATACCGGCTGCGGCAACACGCTGAACGTCCGCCATCCCCGGGTCCTTCAACTCATCATGGACAGCCTGCGGTACTGGGTGCTCGAAATGCATGTGGACGGCTTTCGATTCGACCTCGCCTCCACGCTGGCGAGGGAACTGCACGATGTGGACCGGCTCAGCGCATTTTTCGACATCATTCATCAAGATCCGGTGCTCTCGCAGGTGAAACTGATCGCCGAACCCTGGGATCTCGGGGAGGGCGGCTACCAGGTCGGCAATTTTCCGGCCGGCTGGGCCGAGTGGAACGGACGGTATCGCGACGCGATCCGCCAATATTGGAAAGGCGACGGAGGGCAAGTGGGGGAACTCGCCTTTCGGCTGTCCGGGAGCAGCGATCTCTACGAAGGCGGCGGCCGGCGCCCGCATGCGAGCATTAATTTTGTGACGGCGCACGACGGATTCACCTTGCACGATGTGGTCTCATACAACCAGAAGCACAACGAGGCCAACGGGGAAGACAACCGCGACGGCACCGACGACAATCTCAGCTGGAACTGCGGCGCGGAGGGACCGACGACGAAACCGTCGATCGTCACGCTGCGCGAACGGCAGAAGCGCAACATCATGGCCACGTTGCTCTTGTCCCAAGGGGTCCCGATGCTCTGCGGCGGCGACGAAATGGGGCGGACACAACGCGGCAACAACAACGCCTATTGCCAGGATAGTGACATCAGTTGGGTCGACTGGAAGCTGAGCAAGCCGCAACAGGCGCTCCTGACCTTCACCAGGAACCTCATCGCACTGCGACAGAAACATCCGGTGTTCCGGCGCCGCCGCTTCTTTCAAGGCCGCCGTATCCGTGGGGCGGAAGTCAAAGATCTCTACTGGCTGCGCCCCGATGGAAAGGAAATGACGGATGAAGACTGGACCAAAGGCTATGTCCGCTGCCTGGGCGTCCGGTTGGCCGGCGACGCCATGGACGAGAAAGACTCGAAGGGAAGACCGCTTCAGGACGACACCTTTCTCGTGTTGCTCAACGCGCACCACGAGCCCAGACCGTTCACGCTGCCCGCGCACAAACGCGGCGTGCTCTGGCAACCGGTGTTTGACACCGCCCTCTATGACAACGGAAAGCCGGTCACGCTATTGAGAGGCGGCGATCAGTATGATCTCGAAGCACGCTCGCTCGCCGTGCTCCGCTTGCGGACCAAACAGTCCCCCGTCACATAACCATCCGATCTCCTGCCCGCACAGCGGGTAAAACTCCTTGCGATCAAACCAGCCGCTCGCCTCATAACGTTCCTTTCTCATGGCGCTTGCCGGATTGACGCGGCAGGCTCTGATGGCCCCTCAAACAGCGGCATCGACTTCTGCACCGATTGATACACGCCCCAACCCAGCGGCACGGCGATCAACATCCAGGCGAGCGCGAGCGCGATGGTTTTCATCGGTTTACCCCTTGGGCGATTCAGTGAAGTGGTATTTCGGATCCACCGGTCGCACGAGCAGATTGGCAATCAGGCCGATTACCAGCAGGCCGGCCATGATGAACATGGTGGAGTTGTAGGCCTCGGCTGCGGGCACTCCGGACTCGATCTTGGCCGTGGAGATGTAATTGACGAGGTTGGGGCCGACCAGCGCGGCCACGGACCACGCGGTGATGAGGCGTCCATGAATGGCGCCGACCTGGTAGGCGCCGAACATGTCCCGCAAATACGCGGGGATGGTGGCAAAGCCGCCGCCGTACATGCTGATGATGATGGCCGTGACGGCGACGAACAGGGCTTTGTTCTGGATGTGCTGCGTCCACGGGACGGTGCAATACAGAAGCGCGCCGAGAATGAAGTAGATGCCATAGACCGTCTTGCGCCCCGTATAGTCGGAGACGGATGACCATACGAAGCGGCCACCCATGTTGAACAGGCTCAGCAGACCCGCAAAGCCGCCACCGACCGCCGCGCTGACGCCGAACATGTCGGAACACATCTTTGAGGCCTGTCCGAGAATGCCGATGCCGGCGCTGACGTTCATGCATAGCACGACCCAGAGACACCAGAACTGCGGTGTCTTCCACGCGAGATCCACCCCCACGTTGGCAGTGGTCATCATCGGTGTGAGACGCACCTCCGGCTGCCAGCCTTTCGGCTTCCAGTCTTGGGGAGGGACGCGCACGATGAGTGCGCCGAACAGCATATAGATCGCGTACAGCGCTGCCATTGCGACGAAGGCCTCGGCGACTCCGATGCTGCTGGCTGATTTGAAATGGTCCATCAATTTCACCCCGAGCGGCGCGCCAATGAGCGCGCCGCCGCCGAACCCCATGATCGCCATCCCCGTGGACATACCGGGCCGGTCCGGGAACCATTTGATCAGCGTGGACACGGGCGAGATGTAGCCGAGTCCAAGGCCGACACCGCCGATAAAGCCGTAACCAATATAGAGGAGCCACAGCATCTTCAGCTTCACACCGATGGCGGAGATGAGCAGCCCGCCGCAGAAGCAGGCGCAACTGGCCGCCATCGTCTTGCGCGGTCCGCTGCGTTCCACCCACTTCCCAAACACCGCCGCCGACACGCCGAGCATGAAGAGCGCGATGGAGTAAATCCATCCGACCTGAGGTATCGTCCATCCTGCGCCAGCCTGTGTCAGCGGCACATTGAAGACACTGAATCCATACACCTCGCCAATGCACATGTGCACGGCAATCGCGGCGGGCGGAACCAACCAGCGGTTGAATCCGGCTTTGGCGACGGTGGCCTCGCGGGAGAGGAAATTCATGGAAGATTAGCCGTGACGGGCATTGCCACGACCAGAAAACCAAGACAAAGTGGGCGAGCCATCATAACCCCTCCTCCTTCCTCTCGTTCTGGAGTTAATCATGCCTTTGACAGAATCAATCGCATGGTCTAGGTGCAAAAAAGATCACTACAAAATAGGAGGGCTCAATGAAATGGAGGGAGGACTGAACAACGGAGGAGCGGAGGCGGGTCTGGAGAGCTCTTCGTGAATGATGGGGTCTTGGAGAGGCTTTAGGCTTCCCGCTCGTGACCGGCGGGCTTGCACACCGCCTCTACGCTCGACCTCGGGTTCCGTTCATTGTTCCTCTCACCGAGGCCTCCGCTCACTGAACAGATAACGCCCATTCACTCAAAATCAAGGCAACGCCTTCTGTAACACACAATTTACACCGTTTCTCATGCAATGGATGAGGTGACCGGAGCGTGACAGACAATTTACTGTACAAAGTTACTGCTCCCATGCAAGAGTGGATCGTGTGACCGTCCAACCCCAAGCGATGGCACAGCGCCGTTGATCATGTCTCCTGCTCCTTCTCCGCAGGTATCGGCCACCGGCAGTTGCTAGCACCATCCACGATCCGCCGGTTCAACGAACGAATTGTGAGTGAGAGAGAGCCGCACCTTGCCTCGGCTCCGGCTCATGAGAGGGACGATCGAAGAGCGCCCGTGACAGTGACCGATGTGATGAACAAGTTTCAGAGAATCCAACGAAAGGTTTGCCCGATTTGAAAGACCATATCGCAAAAGATGGCACGTTGTTACATCATCTCACCTCCATGAGCTCTCACCTGGTCGTCATCGTGGTGAGTGCGGGGATCGCGTTCTCGCTTCCATGGGCGGCCCGGCATTTCTTGACCTTCTGGTCCCATGTGGAGCATGAACAAGTGCTCTTGATGTCCGTGGAGGTGGCCGTTGCGGCGTTACTTATTCTGTTGGTCAATCTGGTGCGCCGCAGTATCAAGGATCGGCGATTGGCGAACATCGCCGTCGACGCAGGATTGGTATCCTGCTTCCAATCCCAGGGCAAGGGAGTACGTCATCAGGTCGCAGTCAACAAGTCCCAACAAGGCCTGGGCCGCCAGCTCCGAGTCATCGGCTTCACCGGATTCTCGACATTCGCCGATCCCAAAAGCGATCTCTACCCCGTCGTCCAGAGTTGTCTTGAAGCGAGGATTCTTCTCGCCAATCCCTTAGACGACCGCCTGCGCCGGAACATCGAGTGTTTGCCGGACTCCGTGGTGACATGGGAGCAAGTCCAGCGCGAGGTCATGACCAGTATCGCACTGCTCAAGCGCCTCAAAGCCGCGGGCAAGCGCGTGCGACTGAAGCTGTACTCCGATCCGCCGTTGGTTCGACTGGCCATTCTCGGCGAGCATGTATGGCTCCAGTGCTACCACACCGACTTCGAGGTGGGGACGCGACCGCTGTACGTGTTTCAGCACGATCGCCAAGAGCACGGACTGTATGCCCTCTGGTATCAATATTTCCTGAAGCGTTGGACCGATCAAACCCTTCCCGAATACGATCTCGATCGGGACGAGCTCGTCTACCGTGAAGAGAGTGACGGCGAACTCAAACGGGAGATGCTCGATCCCGGTTTGGCCACGATCGCCTCTCAGCTGGACCCCGCTGGCATCAGCCTGACGTCTCAAACGGTGGATATTGCGTCAGTGTGAGATAGACACCGACGCCACAATCCAAGCTGCCTACCAGCCATGGTGGTATAAATCGCGAGAGACGGCAGCCTGTAGGGCTATTGTGCTCGCGTCCACCACAGCCTGTGTCTGTCAAATTTGACACTTTCCTCCAGGACCCCCTCCACATATACTAGAGGCCACTCGCGGGGAAGGCTTCGGCCCGCGTGTGTCCTGGCGGTCCTGCACAGATGAGAAGGAAGCAAAAACCAGTACACGAGACCGGTTTGGTCATGTTGCTCCACTGCACGAAGTGCAAGTGGATTCGGTGGTTCGCGAGCATCCCCCTGATCTTGTTGCTCAGTGCCGGTGGCTTCGTCATCTTCGCGCAGCTCGCTGAGGCGCGGGATAGTGCGTCCGCTATGATCCTGGGCCTCTTCCTGGCGACCTGGTCATATGTCTTCTCCGTCGCCGCCACTATACTCTTCGCAAGCTGGTGGCTGCTGAGATGGCATCACATCCGCACCGTGCATCCCACAAGCCGCGTCCCCGTGTGACCCGGCAAGCCCACACTTCGTGGACGCCGCGTTAGTTGCCCCCGCCACTCCGCCTTCACCACTGCCGATTGGTCCAATTCTTTTCCAGCTCTCGCTGCTTGAGCCGACCGTAGAGACGTTCGAGGTCCCGGCCTTGCGACGTGCTACCAAGAACAGTGTCGAGAGATTCCGTACTCAGCCTGCTGCCGGCCAGTGCGGCCGCAACCTTCTTGGCCTGTTCAGGAGAAGCTGTCTCGATCACGGCCAGCTCGCCGTCACCGGATCGCACAAAGGCAACTGTGGCCGGATGATGCGCCTTCACGAACGTTCGCAGTCCCTGCTCAAGCGCTAACGACAGCGGGGTGGCATGAGGGATATAGATTTTCGAACCCAGCATATTGGGACATCCTTCAATCCAGAGGCTTCACGTGATCAAGCAGATCAAGCGCGCTGAACTCGATCAGGTCTATCTCATTCTCCGTCAGCGAGCCGTGCTGCGCCAAGCGCTGATGCAGGGCCACGCACGCGCTGATGAAATCCGTCGTTTCCTGAGACAACGGAATCAGGTGCCCCTTTCTCGCGTTGTCCGTCGAGCACACGATCGATTCGATACGCGCCCACGATCCGACTGTAGTGTCGTGGACCTTCCTCCAGCCGCGGTGACGGGAATGATGTGATGCCATACGTGTCTCCCTACAGAGGCCTGACGTTCCAGGCGGTAGCGCTCACCGGCTCCCTGACCTCACAGCCCATGGCTCTCGGCCAGGCAGACTGCTCTCGAAACCATAACACCCGCCTCGGGCATTTGTCGCACAGACCAAGGAACGTTCTCCGACACGTTGCCGATGACCTTGCCGAAGATTGAGCAGTTTTGACCAGACGCTCGCTCGCCGTTAGCAGAGAATGCACCTGGACTCTTTATTTCCGCCTACATCCCTGCGAGGTCTCCGATGGCACCGGCTCAAAACCAAGTCGTGCAAACGCGGGTAGTGACGATCTCAACGGACCAATTCTGGACCCGGCACTGTCCGGCGTGCAGAAAGCTGCTGCACAAAACCTTGCCTTTGGCTTCTTGGATCTGCAGGTGCGGATGGCGCTGTCCTTAGGCGTGGGCCGATTGAAACGAATGGGGGTCGGAGAAAGACTCCGACCCCTTTGTGTTCGCGTACTCCTTAGGCCTTCTCTTTCACGGTCAAATCGTTCTTCACGGCTTTCACACCCGGCACTTGACAGGCAGACCACGAGGCTTGGGCACTGGTCGTGAGGTCGGCCACTTCGCCGCTTAATGAGACCACACCCGCATTCGTCTGGGCCTT
>DASVBB010000211.1:0-5507 GCA_036376045.1 Nitrospira sp. | reverse complement strand
TGCTCTCCGGACGCTTTGGTCAATCCATCGACATACCGACGAATTTTAAATATCACTACCACGGTCGCGATTCCTCCCACAGCAAGAGCCGCGAACGCCCACCGCCACGGCGAGTCATCCAATCGATAGGCCATCAGGGCGACGACCCCCGCCCACACAATCACCGCCGCCACCAATCCATAATTCAAAAACGCCTTCAGCATTTATTTCTCTTCTTATCTCCTCTCCTCCAAAAAGGAGAGGAGTTGCTTCCTCTTGCGGGTGGCGTCGATCAATTGCTCGCCCGCAGCGGGGTCCCTACACCGGGCAGGGTGCGTGGACGAGCAATGATCGACGACAGGACCCGCTCTTCATCTTCATCCGCATACCCTCTTCAGCACCTCCTGATACGCCGCTTCAATTCCTCCCAAGTCCTTCCTAAACCGATCCTTGTCCATCGACTCCTTTGTCCCCGCGTCCCAGAACCGGCAGGTATCAGGCGAAATCTCATCGGCCAGAATCAGCCGGCCGTTGTGTATGCCGAACTCCAGCTTGAAATCCACCAGGATCATTCGCCGTTCGACAAAGAACGGCTGCAAGACGCTATTCACTTTCAAGGCGAGCCGCCTGATTTCCACTAGCTGTTCAGGCGTCGCCAGTTTCAGGAGACGCACATGATCGTCCGCCACCAGCGGATCACCTAACGCGTCGTTCTTGTAGTACCACTCGACGATGGGCGGTTGAATTGCCTCGCCTTCTTTCAGGCCCAACCGCTTGGCCAGACTCCCCGCGATCACATTGCGCACCACGACTTCCACGGGAATGATCGTGACTTTTTTCGTAAGCATTTCCCGATCGCTCTTCCGCTCGACGAAATGCGTGGGGACGCCGCTCTGCTCCAGTAGTCGGAACAATCGCTCGGAGACCTTGTTGTTGATGATCCCCTTTTCCACGATGGTGCCCCGCTTCTGCGCGTTGAACGCGGTGGCGTCGTCCTTGAAGTATTGAAGCACCTCATCGGGCTGTCCCGTGGTGAAGATCTTCTTGGCCTTGCCTTCGTAAATGAGCGTGCCTGCCGCCATGGTGTTCTCCGCTGTTCCGAGGCTATTACTGCGCCAGAATTTCGATGAGGTCGTCTAGTCCCTTGGCCGTCCCGAGCCAAGTCGGATGCCCGAACCGTCTCGTGTATTGAAACTCTTTCACATTTTCCATCGACAAGATCAGGCTATGGAAGTCGTCGAGCTTGGAGGTTTCGAAATACGTGATGAAATCCACATCGTCGAGTCCCGTCGAATGATAGAGTTTGCGCTTGACCGTCTTATGATAGGGCAAGGCTGCCTCAGTATGCTCCTTCATCATCGCCGCTCTGGTTTCCTGATCCAAGGCCCACCAGCCGGCGCTCTTTCGAATGGGAATCACGACCACATAGGGTTTGGCCCCCGGATCGCTCGCGGCCTTTAACTCAGCCTTCATCTCATCAGGAAAGCCCGGCACGTAATTGGCCTTCTTGGTCAACCCGTGCATCATCCCGGCGACCTTCATCTGCTTTCCGAATGCACTGTTTTGGAGATCGACGAGAAATTTCTGGATGTCGCGCATCTCAGTGGCATGGACTCGAAACAGGATGTCCGCATGATCGGAAAGACCTCTGAGCAGGTAGAGATCGATGACGATATTTTCTCGATGTTGCTCCACCACACCCTTGAGGACGGTCAACAGCGCGATGCGAGTGGCTCCTTCCTTCCTCGCCCAGTCGTCGGTGAAGCTGTAGGCCGCAAAGGTTGCGTAGACTCCGGGGTCGGTGAGGAGTTTGTCGCGGTCGGGGGCCGCAAAACCGACTCCGGCCCAGAGCAACGCACTCATCGTGACGATGCTGAAAACCGTTGTCCGTGGTCCGGTCATGACCTCCCTTTCCGCGGCCTCGGATGTGAGCCGCCTGCGAAGACTCGCTTAAAAATGTCGTCCACATGCCGCAAATAGTACTTGGGATTGAAACAAGCGGAAATTTCGCTCTTCTTGAGATGCTGTGTGATGAACGGATCCTTGCTGACGAGTTCCTCTAGTCCGCCTGAGCCATTCCAGGAGGCCATGGCATTGCGCTGGACGGCCTCGTACGACTCCTTTCGTTGCGCGCCCTTTTCGATGAGCGCCAGCAGGAGCCGCTGCGAGTAGACCAGGCCGCCCGTGAGCTCGAGATTGCGCTTCATGTTCGCGGGATAGACGACCAGATGATTGATCAGATCGGTGACCTTGGCCAGCATATAGTCGATGAGGATGGTGCTGTCCGGCATGATCACGCGCTCGACCGATGAGTGGCTGATGTCCCGCTCGTGCCACAGCGCCACGTTCTCCATCGCTGCCAGACTGTTGGCCCGCACGAGCCGGGCCAGCCCGCACAGATTTTCAGAGACGATAGGATTGCGCTTATGCGGCATCGCCGACGACCCCTTTTGGCCCGCCGAAAAATATTCTTCCGCCTCCAGGACCTCCGTGCGTTGTAGATGACGCACTTCGGTGGCGATTTTCTCGATCGTTGCCCCAAGCAGTGCGAGAGCCGTGGCATACGCGGCGTGGCGATCGCGCTGCACCACCTGGTTGGACACCGGATCGACCGTCAAGCCGAGCTTTTCGCAGACGTAGGCTTCGATGTCCGGCCCCTGATGGGCGAACGTGCCCATGGCCCCGGAGAGTTTTCCGACGGCGATCTCCTTGCGCACCTGCCGGAGACGCGTGAGATGACGGCTGACCTCTTCATGCCAGATCGCCAGCTTGAAGCCGAATGAGATCGGCTCGCCGTGAATACCGTGCGAGCGGCCGACCATCACCTGAGCCTTGTATCGGAATGCCTGCCTTTTGAGTACGGCCAGGAACTCTTCCACGCCCTTCAGGATCAGATCCAACGCTTCGGTCATCTGGATGGCCAGCGAGGTATCGACGATGTCGGACGAGGTCAATCCCATGTGCAAAAAGCGATGCTCCGGTCCGACCGTATCCATCAGCGATTCCAGAAAGGCAATCACATCGTGCTTCGTGATTTTTTCGATTTCGGCAATCCGATCGACGTTGATCTTCGCCTTTTTGCGGATCTTCGCGGCAGTCCCTCGCGGCGCCTGCCCCGCGCGCTCGAAGGCCGCGGTGGCCAGCAGCTCGACCTCCAGCCAGATCTCATATTTGTGTTTGAGGTCCCAGATGGCCTTCATCTGGGGGCGTGTGTAGCGGTCAATCATACCTGTCCTGCATACCTGTCCTGTGCCTTCATCCCTGACGCCGGCCTGGGGCCTGGCGAACGGCCTCTCGCCGCTTTCCTTCGAGCTTCGCCTCGGTCGCCAGCACCTTATCCAGTATCCCGTTGACGAATTTCGCCGCTTCCTCGTCGCCGAAATCTTTCGCGAGCTCGATGGCTTCGTTGACCGTCACCTTGGCAGGTACCTCGTCCAACCAGAGCAACTCGTAGGCGCCGAGGCGGAGAATGTTGCGATCCACGATCTGCATCCTGCTCACTTTCCAGTTGGTCGCGTACTTTCCGATCAGCGCATCGAGGTCTTTCTTATGTTCCAGCACTCCCTCGACGAGTTGCTCCGCAAAGGCTTTGGCATCGTCGCTCGCTGTGCACTGCTTCCAGAACTCGTCCAGCCACACGCCGGGCTTGCCGTGGATGTCGTATTGAAACAGGATTTGCAGCGCGCGCTCGCGAGACTGATGGCGAGATCCCATGATTATATGGCGCGCTTTCGTGCAAGCCGTTTCGTGGCGCCGTTTTTTCCGGCAGTCTCTTTCGATGGAGCGGTGCCTTGACTGCCCCGTATCATCCGCATGACGGTCGCCATCTCGATCGCCGACTTGGCGGCCTCGCCGCCCCGATTGAACTTGGTCGGCTCCGCCCGCACGATTGCCTGCGCCACCGTGTCGGTGGTCAGCACGCCGAAGATGACAGGCACATCGGCATCCAGCGCGGCTTGCCCGATGCCCCGGCTAGCCTCTGCGCTGATGTAGTCGAAATGCGGTGTGTCGCCGCGGATCACCGCTCCGAGGCAAATGACGGCATCGAACCGTTTCGTCCCGGCCAGCGTCTTCGCCACGAGCGGAATCTCGAACGCCCCCGGTACGCGCACGACTTCGATATCTTCCGGCATGACACCGTGCTTGGTCAGCCCTTCCACACAGCTGCTCAAGAGCTTGCTCGTGACGAATTTATTGAACTTGGCGACGACGACTCCGAACTTCAATCCCGTCGCGTTATGGGAGCCCTTGCGAAGCTTCATAGCGCCTTTACATTCCCCACGCGTTCCACTCTTCCGCGCTTCTCCACCTTCTAGGAGGTGGTTGGGGGAGTCCCACCGTGCACGCGTTGATCGAACCGCCCGACTCACACCTTCTTGAGAATATGCCCCAGTTTCTTCTTCTTGGTTTTGAGATACTTGACGTTCCCCGCATGCGGCTGAATTTCGATCGGCACGCGCTCGACCACTTTCAATCCATACCCTTCGATCCCGACGATCTTGCGCGGGTTGTTGGTGATCAGCTTGATTTGATGCAGGCCAAGATTCGCAAGTATCTGTGCGCCCACGCCATAGTCGCGCAGGTCGGCTTTGAAGCCGAGCTTGAGGTTCGCCTCCACGGTATCGCTGCCCTTGTCCTGCAATCCGTACGCTTTGATCTTGTTGAGCAGACCGATGCCGCGACCCTCCTGGTTGAGATAGAGCAGCACCCCGCGCCCTTCCTTCTGAATGACTTCCATCGCCGCATGCAGTTGATCCCGGCAATCGCACCGTAACGACCCCAGCGCATCCGCCGTGAGACAGCCCGAATGCACGCGCACCAGGGTCGGGCCGCCATTTTCCACCCGCCCCTTCACGAGCGCAATGTGCGTGATATGGTCGATCTCGTTTTCAAACGCAACGGCGTCGAATTCACCGAAAATCGTGGGCAGCCGCGCGCTGGCCATCCGCTTGATGAACGTCTCGCGACGCATGCGGTATTCGATCAAGGCCTTGACCGTCACCATCTTCAGCTTGTGCGTCCGGGCGAATTTTGTCAGTTCGGGCACGCGAGCCATCGTGCCGTCTTCGTTCATGATCTCGCAGATAACACCGGCGGGTTGGAGTCCGGCCAGCCGGGCCAGATCGACCGACCCTTCCGTTTGCCCCGCCCGGCGCAGGACGCCTCCCCGAGCCGCCTTCAGCGGAAAGATGTGCCCAGGGCGTGCCAGGTCTGTGGGCCTGCACTTGGGATCGATGGCCACATGGATCGTGGTCGCGCGGTCGGCAGCCGAAATGCCTGTCGTAATGTCTTTCCGAGCGTCGATCGAGACGGTAAAGGCAGTGCCAAAGGCTGCCGTATTCTCGACCGCCTGCTGCGGCAGCTGCAGTTCTTCGACGCGCTCAGGGGTCAATGCCAAACAGATCAATCCGCGTGCGTGCCTGGCCATGAAGTTGATGGCGTGCGGCGTGACCTTCTCCGCGGCAATGACGAGGTCGCCTTCGTTCTCCCGGTCTTCATCGTCCACCAGGATGACGAATTTCCCCTTC
>DASVBB010000204.1:0-4934 GCA_036376045.1 Nitrospira sp. | reverse complement strand
TCCACGCCCGCGATGCCTTCGGAACCGATCTGCCCGACTTCGACGACATCCCCCTCCATCGTGGTCCCGAGAAAGAACAGAACGGCGGAAAGAGGGAAAAACACGTCCGTGATGACCCCGCTGACGTCATAGAGCCGTTGGAAGGGCTTCAGCGAAACGAGACGCATCTTCTTTGCAATCCGTTGCCGGTCATTTTCCGGCAACTTGGACAGCAGACGATGCCTGGTGCACAGATGTTCGATCTCTGAGATGTTCTGTGTGCGACGCGCTCTCATCACCACCTCCTCCAGATGATCTTACGAAAGAGGCGGTTGAGCGGCGAAGTAGGGATTTCACTGAAATCGTCAGGGGGATTGTACTGAACCGGCGAGGGGATTTAGGTGAGGCAATTCTCCAGACGTTCTTTGGCAAGGTGATAGCATTCGCAGGCCACGGAAGCCAACGCCGAATCGTCATTGAGCCGGATGGATCCTCGCAGACACTCGATCATCTGTTTCGATTCGAGTTCACCGAGCACATGATCGACGCTCTGACGACGAACGCCGAGCATCTCCGCCAACAGTTCCTGGGTCACAGCGACCTCATCGGCTTGACTGCGGTCCTTGCAGGCCAGCAGCCACCTCGCGCATCGCTGCTCGAGTGAATGCAGCCGGTTGCAGCTGGCCGACAGCACCAACTGCGTGAACAACACGTTCAGATATCGCAGGACGCACCGGTTCACGTCACTGCTCCGCTCAACGGCTGCCTCGAAGGCATCCACCCTCATCCGGATGATTGAGCCTGGAATCAGGGTACTGACCTTGACCAGCGTGCCCTGCTGCGTGCGCATACGAGAACCGCTCAGCACGGCGATCATTCCCGTGGCCCCTTCATTGCCGACCGTCGCCACTTCGACGGTCTCTCCCTCCTGTGTCGAGGCGATCAGGGACAAGACGCTGTCGAGAGGAAAGTGAACGAATTCGGTCACCGCGCCAGGCCGGTCCAGCACCTGCCTGGAGAACAACGAGATCCGTTCCATCAACGGCAGCAGCTGGTGGAGCTCGGATTTGGGGAGCGCGTTCAGGACCCTGTTCTTCCTGGCCGAGATCTCAAGCTCTTCCATCGCACCCCCGTATCTGTACATCAGCGGCGCAGTATCTGGTATTGGAGAATTACCAGTCTGCCACCTAGATGACAAAACCCTATTTTTTTCCGTCGCGGTACAGCCGGGGAATGAGACCCATGACGTGGGGTCATATTAGTGCGGCTTGAGCGAGGGGTTGCGTCTTTGGGCGAGCGCCTGACGCTGGTAGCCTAAGGTGAGCATGAAGACACCGACGATGATCATGGGCAATGACAGCAGTTGGCCCATGGACAGGGTGCCGAAGAAAAAGCCAATGTGCGCGTCAGGCTCCCGGAACAGCTCGACCACAATCCGACAAAGACCATACCCCGTCAGAAAACTCCAGAAGAGCGTCCCTGGCGGGGTGGCCCGTCTCCCGATCAGCCATAGCGTCGTAAACAGCAGGACGCCTTCCAAGCTGGCCTCATAGAGCTGGGAGGGATGCCGGCAGGCCGGGCCGCCAGCGGGGAATTCCATGCACCAGGCCACATCAGTGGGCCGGCCATACAGCTCCCCGTTGATGAAGTTACCCAGGCGCCCGAATCCCAGCCCGATGGGGGTCACTCCCGCGGCGAGATCGGCGATCGTATAGATGGGGATGCCCTGACGCTTGCTGAACCAGATCAGCGCCACAATGGTCCCCAGCAAACCGCCATGGAACGACATGCCGCCTTCCCAGACGGCAAAAAACTTCAGCGGATGCTGCAGATAATAGGAGAAATTGTAGAACAGGGTATAGCCCAACCGGCCGCCGATGAACACACCTAATGCGGCCCACACGACCATGTCGTAAATCTGCTCCCTCGAGATCATCAGGCCTTTTTCCCGAACCTTCCGCGTAATGAGAAGATACGCGGCGCTCAAACCGATCAGGTACATCAGTCCGTACCACCGGAATTGTAAGGGGCCCAACTCGAAGAAAACGGGATTGAAGTGCGGGTAGGGGATGGCCTGGAGCCAACTCATTCTTGCCTCATGTGGCGGTGTGGCTGGATCATAAGTGAGGCCTCCATTCAATGCAAGCCTGACAGCGTCGGATCAGCAGCCTTCCAAGCGGCTCCGAATGCTGATTTGAGCGTCATTCTTGTTGGGTTTCTCGCACGAGTGTGTCGCGAGCTGTGAGAAAAAGGCGACCGTATATTAAATGGGTCTTAATCGATGGCACTTCCGCCGCCCCTTTTCGGACCAATGTGACGCCTTCCTGCTTGGCACGCTTGATGCTGATGCGATGATCAGGAATGTCGAGAAGTTTGAATCACCCATTCAACTCTCAAAGGAGGTCGTCATGTCGAACGAAGCAAAGCAGGCTGCTCGTTACGCCGCCTTGGTGGCGGGAAGCGCGGTGGTAGGAGCGGGCATCGGTCTGCTCTTTGCGCCGCAGACCGGAACGGAAACGCGGCGTGAGCTCGCCCGCTACGCCAAGAAAGCCCAGATTCAAGCCACACGTTGGAGCCGTGCCGTCCAGTCGGGCGTCAAAGAAGTCATGGATCGATCGAAACGTCCGATGGTCGAGGCGGTGTAGGATTCCTGGTTCTGCCGCGTCCCGGTTGAGGCTCGTACGTCGACTCAGCCGGGCGGAGGCATCTTCGTCTGCGCGTTCAGTCTGTCGGCGCAACGGGCCGCAGGCTGTTTGCGCACGTCTTGCGCTTGACCGTCTTATACCCCGATGCTAGAGTCCCGCCTGCTCCCTCATGTTATTTCAGTTGCACGACACCGCGTTCGAGGCATTCGACGCTCGATTTCGGCCGGTTCGCCGTCGCGCGACAGTTGATCGAGGGACGATCTCGGCAGCCGCTCATGCAGGAGTGGCGAAACTGGCATACGCACAGGACTTAAAATCCTGTTCCCCGAAAGGGGAGTACGGGTTCGACCCCCGTCTCCTGCACCACTCTTCAATCTGTTACACACCAGCCCGGCCTTCGGCTACACGCTGTCACCCTCCGGATTGTGAAAGAACTGTAACGGTTCTGGAGTGTTCGACGCCTTGGGCCTCACGGTCATGCAGGGTTGCGAGCTTTTTCAACCCTTCGCTCAAATCCGCTTCGCTGACGATGGGTGTACTCCGAGATGCGCCCACCTAGAAATATCACTAAGGTCATTTGCTTCTTGTTGTCCCCCTCTTTAGTCCTATGGCCTCCTACTGAGTTGCTCTCCTAAAATGCAACCGTTCAGTGAGGTGTTCATGTCCCTTCTTCGATTTGGTTCCCCTCTGTACCCTTCTAAATTCCTATTCCCTTAAAGGACAGAAGTCACCGAATGGAAATCTCAAACGCCATTGGACAATTTACTATCTACGTCATGATAACGTTGTTGGATACGCTTGGTGGTGTCTTCTTAATCTCGTTCATGTGGATCTCGGTTCGCAGCTATCTGCGGAAACGCGAAGAGTCGCGCCAGCTACGAAGGAATTTAGCTCGACGGCTTCGGCTATGAATGCGTTTATGCTCGGACGACTCGCTACTGAGGCGGAACTTCCACCACTCTCCCGGACGACACCTCGCAGCCTCCGCCGCAGTCCGACACACGGCCCTGCTCCAGTACAACATCGACTGTAGGTGGTGAAGATGACCGCTTAGGCCCGGATGACGAGATGATCGAGGAGTACTGGTTTATCCGCGGGAATGGCCTGGCGTGATTCGACATACCGTTGGAGACGCGCCCGTTCGTGCCGACCCACATGGATGACTTCAAGCCTGATCCAGTGGTCTTGAACCTGCCGGACCTCGGCCAGGCCGATGTTGATGCTTGCACTGTTATCATCGTCCAGCCACAAACGCACCTTGACGAAATCGCCTGGAGTGAGCTGGTCAGGCGCAGCCACCTGCGAGCTGGATTCGTTGATTCTCAGGACGCAACCATCCGCTTCGAGCTGCCGATGCACTCTCGAGAGCATGCAGTCGATCGTCAGATTGGGAATGGCCCAACAGGTTTGGCGCTTTTCAAGTGCCATAGTGTGAGGATAGGGTAGTGCAAAGTGACCGGGCTGGCTATCCCTACAAGAGGAGGGGAAACCCGGTCTCAAAAAGGGCGAGAGGAGGAGCAATGGTGATCATGGACAGCAGCCGAATGATGTGTTTGGGCGCGGGTTTTGCCGGTTTGGCCGTCGCTGCCGGTGCGTTCGGCGCCCATCTGTTGAAGCCGGTCCTCGACACCGCCATGGTGGGCGTGTTCGAGACCGCCGTGCGGTATCAGATGTACCATGCCCTTGGGCTGTGTATCGTCGCAGGAATGGGGGAACGAGATCAGAGATTGCGGAGCGCGATCGTGGGATGGCTCTTTGCCATCGGGATTGTGCTGTTTTCAGGAAGTCTGTACCTGCTCTCGTTGAGCGGGATTCGGTGGGTAGGTGCCCTCACACCACTCGGCGGCGCAGCATTCATGGCCGGCTGGGCAGTCCTGGCGTGGACCGTGGCGAAACACCGATCCTAGGCTACGGCGAGCAGGAACCCATCCGCTTCCCGGCCACCGATCCCCAGCCACCCTGGGAATTCACGAAGGTGCCTTCGATCCGCTGCCCTTCCTTAGAGAGCAACAGGCTGTCCTCCTGAACTCTTCCCTCGCGTTCCCATCGGAGATAGACCACATCGCCCAAAATTACCGTTTCTGCCAGACCGGGAACATCTGCCCCGTCCTTACCGGGAGGCGGAAACACCAGCGAGAACTTTTGCTCTTCATGGTTCCGTTGATGATTGTGGATCACCCATTGCCAGGTCCCGCAGAGACGCGACTGGCCTCGTGTGGTGCGCACGCGGTCTTTCCAGGTCTTGAGGCGCCACCATTCCTGCATGGTTTGCCGGTCGGCCTCCTGCGCCACACGGCCGGCCGCGATGGC
>DASVBB010000182.1:0-19333 GCA_036376045.1 Nitrospira sp. | reverse complement strand
GTGTATGGGTACGATGATTTGCTGGCTTGCGGATCTGAAGGCAAAGTGAAGGAGAAAGGCTTGTTCCGCCTCGAAGGAAAAGAGTACGTGATTCAAGAGGCCGACATCGTGTACTTCCGGTTCAACGTATGAGCGAGGCCTGAGATTCCAAGAGCCAGTTGGCCGAGACGCGTGCCCATAGTTGGTCTATGGTGCCGCCGTATCCTGGCGGTTGCATTGCTGATGGTCATGGTTCCGTCCGTGAGTATCTCGGGGGAGCTGGGCCTCGAATCGTTTCAGCTGAGAGGCGGCTTCAGCGGCGGCTCTCCGATCGGAGAAGAACAACGGGAACAATTCTACCAGGGTGATGTTGCCCTCGCTGCTCGGCTCCCGTGGGAATGGGAGGTCGCCTCCGGCTGGATTTTCAGAATGCGTGCATTGGGGTCTGCCGGTGTCCTCCGAGGCGCGCAAGACACCGCCGCCGTCTTCACGTTCGTGCCCCTGGATGTCGCGTTCGGCCGGAAGGACGGGTTACTGACGATCGATATGGGCGGAGGCACCGCACTCTTGAGCCGCCATACATTCGGAACCCAAGATTTCGGCGGTCCCTTCCAATTCGTGTGGACCTTCGGCATCACCAGCCGTTTTGCGGGGCCGTTCGGCGCCGGCTATCATTTCCAGCATTATTCTGACGCCACGATCTACGGTTCCCAGAGCCGCGGTACCGATCTCCACCTGTTTGAAGTGATCTATTGGTTTGAGACCGCTCGATAGCACGGCAGCTGATGGTTTCGGGAGGCGCTCTATGCGGCCTTGGCCCGCAACTGGTCGCGGACACGTCGAAGGTCTTCGACGAAACGCCGGTATTCATGCTCCCGTTCTGCTGAGTCCGGATGCCGGAGAATGGCTGAAGGGTGAACAGTCACAAAGATGATTTCGGCAAGTGGGGTGTTCCATGCTTGTCCTCTCATCTCATTGAGCCGGATGGTCTTGCCGAAGACGGATTGGGCTGCACTGACGCCGAGACAGACCACCACTCGTGGTTTTACCACCTGAACTTCTGCTTCCAGCCACGGCCAGCACGCGGCAATCTCTGTGACCGAGGGTTTTTTGTGCTTGCGACGCTTGCCTTGAGGTTCCCATTTGAAATGCTTCACCGCATTGGTGACATAGACCTCTCGACGGGTAATGCCGGCCTCACCGAGCGCCTTGTCTAAAATCTTCCCAGCCGGTCCGACGAACGGATGACCTGCTAAGTCTTCCTGGTCTCCCGGTTGCTCTCCGACCAACATCATTGACGCACGGGCGGTGCCTTCGCCGAAGACGGTCTGGGTTGCCTGTTTGTACAAGTCGCATCCGGTGCAGCCGATAGCCGACTCGCGCAACTGATCTAGGCTCAGATGAGCGGGGAGGAATGAGCGGGCGGATCGGGCAAGGCGTCGCATGGATCATCATACCATGTGTGTGGAAGAGGTCGTTCCGGGCTACCGTCGCGGGATTCCAACCAGCGAAGATCGATGACCGTGAGTGTGACCACACCAAAGGACTCTTCCACGAGTCCCTCGACGACGTATGCTCGGTTGGAGGACAACAGATGACTGCAACGTCGATACACGTCAGGGAACAGCGTGGCGTCGTACAGGGCGGTGTAATCTTCGAGGGTGATGAATTCCATCGCCATGCCCTGTTTGGTTTCAACCGGTTTTTCCGTGATCAGCCATCCCACCATGGTGATATGTTTTCCGACGAACCGGTGCATCTGCGAAGCTGGCACCGGCCGCAGCCGCTCGATCGGTTTGCCATAGAGCGTCAAGGGATGGCGGCTGGCGAGAAACCCGAACGATGCGATCTCGTGCGTCAGCTTTTGAGAAGCCGTATAATCGTCGGGAACGGGTAGCGGACCGGATCCGGCGTCGAGTCCGGCATATAATCGCCACAGCAAGGCCGGCCTCGTCAGCTCGCCAGAGAGAGAATCGCAGCAGCCGGCGCGAACCAGCGCGCGGACATGCGCGGACTCGGGGTTCACCCGCCGTAAAAAATCCTGAAACGACCGGTAAAGGCCGCTCTGTTCCCGCTCAGCCACGATGGTTGTGGCCAGCGTTTTCGTGATGGTCTTCACTTGCATCAAGCCCACCCGCAGTCGGTCTCCTTCGCCACCGTATGCCCAATCGCTGGCATTCACATCCGGCGGAAGAATCGCCAGCCCCATGCGCCGTGCTTCGGACAGGTAGGCAAAGGCCGAATAAAAGCCGCCTCCATTGCTGAGGACGGCTGCCATGAATTCCGCGGGGTAATGCGCGCGAAGGTAAGCGGATTTGAACGACACCTGGGCATAGCTGGCTGAATGAGGCTTGCAAAAACTGTAGCCGGCGAAGCTCATGATCATCGTCCAGATCTTGTCGATCGTGGCCGCTGAAGCGCCGTGGTCGGCGGCGCCGCGGCAAAATTGATGGTAGTAATCCCGCAGCTGCCGGTGTTTGTGCTTTTTGCTGATGACTTTTCGGAGTTGATCGGCATCTTCCAAGGAAAAATCGGCGAGCGCCATGGCCACCTTCGTGACGTCTTCCTGATAGACCATAATGCCATGGGTCTCTTCCAGAATAGATTCCATCAACGGATGCAGCGGCGTATGCGGATGTCCATGCGCGCGACGGATGAAGTCGTTCACAAAGGTAATCGCGGCCGGTCGAACCAGTGAAGACACCATCACCAGATACTCGAACACGTCCGCCGAGGCGAGACGGTCGGACGGCATGCCGCTCCAGAGTTTCCTGAGCAGGAGCCTGGTGGCCGGAGATTCGATATAAAAACAACCGATGGTGTCGCCGCGTCTGATGAGATGCTGCGTGGCCTTGTCGTTTAACGGATCCCAATTCGCATAGTCGATGGCGCGGCCGGTGTGGCGGGCCACGGCGTCAATGGCGTCACGGATGACGGCCAGTGATCGGTTTCCCAACAGATCGATCTTGACGAGTCCCGCTTCCTCCGTTTGATCCTTTTCCCATTGAATGACCGGCAGACCTTTGACGGTGAACTCAACCGGCACATACCGCCGGATGTCGTCGGGGACGATCACGACGCCGCCGCAATGCATGGAGAGATGGCGAAAATGATTCTGAGCGTGAAGCGCTTGTCCGAGGACAGCGGGCCACGGCGCGTTGAGGTTCAGTTCCCGTGACAGCCGGTTCACCCATTGTTCGTCGGTCGGTGCTTCGACAAAGCGCAGAAAATCCTTTTGTCGTGTGATTCGGGCGGTGACCGCCGTGATCTCAGCGGCAGGAATCCCATAGACCTTGGCTGTTTCACGGATCGCCGCCCGGAAGCCGAGGGTGTTTTGATTTGCGACCATGGCTGCCTGGCGTTCGCCGTATTGTCGGAATACCCAGTCGAGAATCTGATCCCGCTCGTCCCAGGGAAAATCAATGTCAATGTCGGGCGGATCCTTGCGGCCGGGATTGAGAAACCGCTCGAAGAACAAATGATGTTTGAGCGGGTCGACATGTGTGATCTGAAGGCAATAGGAGATGATCGACGCGGCGACCGAGCCTCGACCACACGTCCGGGGCGCCTGACGGACGATTTCCTCCACCACGAGAAAGTAGTGGGCGAAACGTTTCTGTCGGATGACGGTCAACTCCTTTTCGATCCGGTCACGGACTTCGGGGGACAGGCTGCCATATCGTTTGACGGCCCCCTGATAGGTTTTTTCTTTGAGGAGGGCAAAGGCATCCTCGTCCTTCAGCCGGCGAAAGGCAGGGAAAATGGTATCCCCGAACCGCCAATCGTTATGGCAGATTTCGGCGATGCGGACGGTGTTCTCCAAGGCTTCCGGAACGTGGGGGAAATGCCGGGCCATATGGACGCCGGACACCAGCCATTGCGCGGGGGTGGCGCACGTGTTTTCGGGCAGCCGAGAGAGGGTCGTGTTCATGGCAATCGCCCGCAACAAGCAATGCGTGGAAAATTCTTCCGGTCGTGAAAAGTACACACGATTGGTCGCGACAGGGGGGAGGTTGAGGCGACGGCTGAGCTGCAATGCACGGTGCATCAGCGGTCCAGGGGTCAACTCCACATAGAGATCCTCCCGGGACTCCGCCGCCCAGACCAGGAGGGCGGACTCATCGTCGGTGGCCACGATCAAGCCATCGCGAAACTGCGAGACGGCTCGAAGAAAGTCAAACGAGAGATCGGTATGTCGTTTCGATAGGAGGCGGCAGAGTGCGGCGTAGCCGTCCGGTGTTTTGACCAAGAGGATGGCCCGGTGATCAGCGGTCGTCAACTCGGCGCCGAGAATGGGACGAAGACCCTGCTGTCGTGCTTCCTCGACGAATCTGATCGCGCCGTACAATCCATTCGTATCAGTCAGGGCCATGGCGGAAAATCCGCACTGCCGGGTGGAGCGGCACAGCGTTTCCAATGAGGACACGCCGCGCATGGCCGAATACTCCGAATGGACATGCAAATGAACGAAGGGAGGCGTCATCGCAAGGTTTTCCCCCAACGCAGGGAACGTTCGCCGAATTTCGTTCGAATCGCATCCAGAGCCGTGGACAACCGATGCGATGCCGGCGGCACCGATGCCGGCTCATCAAAGAGCGACAGTTGTTCGACCGGCGACTCCAGTTGATCGACCTGCAGCGTCAGGCGAGTGAGACGCACCCGTCGGCGCACACATCGGTAGAACAGACGCGTGAGCACCGGCTGAAGGTCCGCCTCCCAGCACGTGCCATGCGGCAATCGTTCATGTGCCGCCTGTTCGACGTGGTCGCTATGCCGGATGAAAAGCCGCAGACGTCGACACACTCGCTGTTGCTGCCGGAGCGTGGCGCAGAGAGCCTCCAGCAATCCATACAGCCGTCCGAGCAGGAGAGGATCGTCCACTTCGTCTGGGTCGAGCTGGAAAATCCGTTCGAACATCGGCTGTGCGGTCGGCGGATGAACCGGCGAAGGATCAATGCCGATGGCCCAGTTGTGCAGGAGAGTGGCGGAGGTACCGAAAACGGTTTGCAATTGCGTCAGCGAGACCGAAGCGATCGCACCGAGCGTGCGAAGGTTCAAATCTTCCAGCCGCTGCATGACGAGTGATGTCAACGTACGGGAGAGCCCGGGAAGCCACATGGTCGGCAAGGGGGCGAGAAACGGCGGTTCCGAGCCGGGATGAATCCAGAGGACTTGTGGCGGTCGTTTCAGCGTGGCGGCAGCCAGTTGCGAGACGAGCTTGTTGCCGGCCAATCCGATCACGCTGGCCCACCCTTGATGACGGGTCAGTTCCCGTCCGATCCTGGCCGCCGTATCGATGGGCGGGCCAAAGAGCCGTGTCGTACCGCTGAAATCAAGAAACAGTGAGCCTGGCCGAATCGATTCCCAGACCGGCGCGCACGCGAGCACTCGCTGTTGCAGTTCGCGATGCGCCGCCTGCACCCGGGAGGCATCCGGAGGGACGATCCGGACGGTCGGACATATCATTCGCGCCAATTCGACCGACATACCCGGTTGGAGGCCCTCCGCCGACGCCTCGAGAGATACTTCGCGGATCAATGCCCGTGAGGTATGCACAGAAGCCACGGCGACGGGTCTATTTCGCAGTGCTGCGTTGTGAGCGCGCGCCAGCGCAATTTCGAAGGAAGGAATGTACAAACAGGCAATCTGCCGTTCCATCTGAATGGGTCATGCATATTTAAAATGTATCCAATGGTTACAAAGCCTCGATGGGAAGTCAATTCCGGAAAAACCCTATTTGCATCAGCCTCTTCGGCTGTGATACCTTCCCCCCTTTCGTAGCCGACTCAAAGGCTGCGCCTACACCTCGCTCCGGATACGTTCCGGGGCCTTTGTCCAGGAGGATCGCTACATGGAGCTCTACGAGTCTCTATTCATTATTCGTCCGTCCGTCTCTGACGAAGAGACGAATGCCCTGATCGAGAAGATGAAGGGCGTCGCCGACAGAACCGGCGCGCAGTTCATCAAGTCCGAGAATTGGGGCCGCAAGAAACTGGCTTACGAAGTCCGGCGTGAGCGAAAAGGCACGTACGTGTACTTCTATTTCAAGGCGCCGAACAATACGGTCGGTGAGTTGGAGCACGCCTACCGTCTTGAAGACAATATCATTAAGTTCCTCACCGTCCACCTCGAAAAGGAACTGGTGCCGCGCCGCGCTCCTGAAGCGCCGTCTGAGGAGTTTACCGGTGGCCGGGTTTAACAAAGTCATCCTGATCGGAAATCTCACGCGCAATCCCGAGCTGCGGTACACGCCGAACGGGACACCGGTGGCGTCTCTCGGATTGGCCGTGAGCCGGCGGTACAAGCAGGGTGATGACCTGAAAGAGGAAGTCTGTTTCGTGGACATTGTCGTGTTCGGCAAGCAGGCCGAACATTGTGGCCAGTATCTCAGCAAGGGAAACGGCATCATCGTGGATGGGCGATTGCAGCAGCGGCGCTGGGAGACGGAAGACGGACAGAAGCGGAGCAAGCATGAAGTCGTCGCGCAGACCGTGACCTTCCTGCCGAAACGCAGTGAGGCGGGTAGTAGCGGCCCCGCTCATGCCGGCGGCGGGGATGCCCCGATGCACGAAGATGCCAGCTACGAATACGAAGAACCGCAATAACGGAAAAAGGGAGATTTATGGAACGTGAACGTGGCGGCAGCGGTGGACGGGGTGATGGCGGCGGCGGAGGCGGCGGACGATTTTTTCAGCGGCGCAGGCCCTGCCGGTTTTGTATTGAAAAGGGTTCCATTGACTTCAAGGACGTCGGACTCTTGCGGAATTTTTTGACCGAGCGTGGGCGCATTGTTCCGCGCCGGATTTCGGGCAACTGCCTGGGTCATCAACGCGAGTTGACGACGGCCGTGAAGCGGGCCAGGCATATCGCCCTTATTAGCTTCGCTGAAGAACGCTAGAAACGGCATCGAGGATGGTCATTGACACAGGGATGACGATGGGAGTGCTTACGCCGCTGGTGTCGGACATTACAGCAACAGGCCTCTCGTTGGTTGCAGACGTGACGGCCGAGGAGCTGGGGCTCGTGGAAACTGATGCGGCGCTCCGCGGACCGGTCTCGGTCAGCCTGGATTTGGCGCAGGCTGACGAGATGATTGCCGTCACCGGTGTCCTCGAAGGCACCGTCGTTCGTCAATGCGTGCGGTGCTTGAAAGAGTACGATGATGCGCTGGCGTTCTCAGTGCACGCCGCCTTCGCACGGGAAGGCAAAGACAACAAGGTCGCCGCCCGCCAGCCGAAACCGGGCGAATCCCGCAGGGGACGTGCCGCATCGACCAAAACGGAACCCGACGTCGAGGCGGAAGACGAAGGGGATGATCGGTATTTTTATCAGGGCGATCACGTCGAGCTGGCCCCCATGCTGCGCGAGCACATCATTCTGGCGTCGCCCATGCAGCCGCTCTGTCGGGAGAATTGTGCCGGACTCTGCGTGCGATGCGGGAAGGATTTGAACGAGGGACCTTGTCAGTGTCCGGCTGAAGCGCCCTCAACGACGATTCGAGTCATCCGGACGACAAAAAACTGATCGTTCAGCCGTTGCGGGCCACGAGGGTCCTGATCACCGGTTGTTGGAGGAAGAACCATGCCCAATCCGAAACATAAGCATTCACGAGCACGACGCGACAAGCGCCGTACCCAAAAGCTGCGGGTCACGCCGCCAGGGATGTCGGTGTGCCCGCAATGTCACGAACTGAAGCTTCCGCATTATACGTGTCTGAACTGCGGGACCTATAAGGGCAAGGCCGTCATTCAGGTTGAAGAGGTTTAGTCCGGGTTTGCCCCGGCCGAGCGGCGGATGTTCGACGGGATCGTCGCACCATCCGTTGTGAAAAGTGACCTACTGCGCTAAGCTCTCGCCGCATCTCAACGACCGCGAACACCACGTTTCAGGCCACCTCCTGTGAGGACGTCATTGCAATGAAGATCGCTCTGGACGCCATGGGGGGTGACCACGGTCCCGCCCCCTGTATCGAGGGCGCCCTTCAGGCCGCACAAGAACTCAACGTTGGCGTCATCCTTGTCGGTGACGAGAAGGTTCTTTCGGAAGAATGTCACCGTCTCGGCTGCACCGACGGCCGCTTGTCGATCAAACACGCCCCCCAAGTGGTGGAAATGCATGAGTCGCCGGCGACCGTCGCACGCAAGAAGCGCGAGTCCTCCATTTGGATAGCCACCGAGTTGGTCAAAAGCGGGGACGCCCAGGCGGTTGTCAGTCCCGGCAATACGGGGGCCAGCATGGTCGCGTCGTTCTTCGTCCTTGGATTGACGAAGGGGGTCGAACGTCCCGCCATTGCGACCAGTCTCCCGACGTTGAGCGGGGAAGCGATCATGCTGGATGTCGGAGCGAATGTGGATTGCACCGCCCGGCATCTTCTCCAGTTCGCCATCATGGGGAATGAATACGGCCAGCACCTGTTCAAGAAGCCGAATCCGCGCGTCGGCCTCCTGAGCATCGGCGAAGAGGACAGCAAGGGCAACGAAGTGACCAAGGAGGCGTTTAAACTGCTGAAGGGCAGTTCGCTGAACTTCATCGGCAACGTCGAGGGTCGCGACGTGTACAGCGGCAACGCGGACGTCGTCGTCTGTGACGGCTTTATCGGAAATGTGGCGCTGAAGATTTCGGAAGGCGTGGCCGATACCATCAAAAAGCTGTTGTTCAAGGAAATCTCGGGATCGTTTTTCGGCCGATTGGCCTATCCCTTGATCGCCGCTCCTTTGGTGAAGCTCAAGCGCCGGATCGATTACGCCGAGTTCGGTGGAGCGCCTCTGCTGGGGGTGAACGGCATTACGATGATCTGTCATGGACGCTCATCCGCCAAGGCGATCAAGAATGCCATCCGCCGTGCCAAAGGACTGGCTGAGAGCCATGTAGACGCCCTGATTCAGCGCGACATCGAAGAAAACCTCTCTCAAAGCCGTCCAGCGGAGGATCCATCAGCATGAGGGGCCGTATTACGGGAACCGGCTCCTATGTGCCGGCCAACACTCTCACGAATGCTGATCTGGAAAACATGGTGGCCACCTCCGATCAATGGATCACCGAACGCACGGGGATTCGTTCGCGCGCAGTGGTCGGTCCCGGCGAGGCCTGTTCCGATCTCGCCGTGAAGGCCGCGCGCCGTGCACTCGAAGCGGCAAACATCAGCGCGACCGACCTCGACATGATTCTGCTTGCCACCTGCACCGGTGATTATCCACTGCCGGCGACTGCCTGCTTGATTCAGCACCAGTTGGGCGCCACGAAGGCCGCCGCCTGCGACCTGTCCGCGGCGTGCTGCGGATTCGTGTATGCATTGTCGGTGGCGGATGCCTACGTCAAGACAGGAATGCGTCACGTCCTCGTCGTCGGGTCCGAGGTGATGTCGGCGATCACCGATTGGACGGACCGGAACACCTGTATCCTCTTCGGCGATGGAGCCGGTGCGGCCGTTGTCAGCGCCAGTGAGGGAGCGAGCGGTGTGCTCTCCACGCATTTGCGATCCGATGGAGCGCTGTGGGAATTGATCGCCGTTCCAGGCGGCGGCTCGCGGCTGCCGCCCTCTGAAAAGGTCGTGACCGAAAAACTGAACTGCATCAAGATGAAGGGCAACGAGACGTTCAAGGTGGCGGTGCGTATGTTGGAAGAGATCGCGCGTGAGACGCTTACCGCCAACCAGGTCACCATCGCCGACCTCGACCTCTATGTACCGCATCAAGCCAACATGCGCATCCTCAAGGCGGTGGCTGATCGACTTGAGTTGCCGCTTGAAAAAGTCATGCTTAATTTGGACCGCTATGGCAATACGTCGGCAGCATCGATTCCGATTGCGTTGGACGAGGCCGTTCGGCAGGGCCGCATCAAGGAGGGTTCTCTCGTGATGCTCGGGGCGTTCGGCGCCGGGTTGACCTGGGCCTCCGCGCTGATCAGATGGTAGCGAGCGTGCGGCGGTTTCGACCGGCGGCGGGGAACTTTCTCGTTGACTTTCCAGGGCGTTTCGAAGATATCTAACCCCTTATGAATTCAGGAGTCGCCTTCGTATTTCCCGGTCAGGGATCTCAGTCTGTAGGGATGGGAAAAGCCCTCTGTGAGGCCCATCCTGAACTCAAGCAGGTGTATGACGAAGCGTCGGAAGTCCTGGGGTACGACATCGCCGCCCTGTGTTTCAACGGCCCTGCGGAGACTCTGAATCTGACGGAACACACGCAGCCGGCCTTGCTGGTGAGCAGCATTGCCTCGCTTCGCGCGCTGCAACCCGTGACTGTCACCCCTACAGCTGTTGCGGGGCATAGCCTTGGGGAGTATACGGCGTTGGTGGCGGCTGGCGGCCTGACCTATCCGGATGCGGTGGGGATTGTACAGAAAAGGGGACGCTACATGGCCGAGGCGGTGCCGCCCGGCACAGGGTCGGTGGCGGCGCTGTTAGGCCTCGACGCCGATGCGGTGAAGCAGGCATGCCACGAAGCCCGTTCGATAGGGGTTGTTCAAGCGGCCAATTTCAATTCGCCAGGTCAAGTCGTGATCGCAGGCGAAAAAGCGGCGGTGGAACGTGCCATTGACGTTGCCAAGAGCAAGGGGTGTAAAAAGGCCGTGCCATTGCCGGTGAGTGTTCCCGTGCATACGCCGCTCATGCAGAAGGCCGCCGACCGCTTGGCGGCTGACCTTGCCGCAATCTCCTGGTCCGACCTTCGCATGCCGCTGATCAACAATGCTGAAGCCAAGCCGATCGTGAAGGCCGGAGAGATTCAAGCGTCGCTCGTGCGCCAACTGCCTGCTTCCGTACAGTGGGAGGCTTCGGTGCGGGCTATGGCCGCCATGGGGGTGAAGACGTTTGTTGAGATCGGTCCCGGGTCGGTGTTGACCGGATTGATCCGACGCATCGTCCCGGAGGCCACCACGCTGAATGTTAACGATCCCAAATCGCTGGAAGCGACCAGAATCGCATTGAGTTCGTAAGAACGAAGGAGCGTGCATGTCATTGCAGGGACGAGTAGCGATAGTCACCGGGGCGGCGCAGGGCATCGGTCGTGCGATTGCGGAAACCCTGGCCCAGGCCGGCGCGGATATTGTGGTGGCCGATCTCGACCCGACCCGGTCGAAGGAGACCGTGGCGGCCGTGGAGAAGGTGGGACGGAAAGCCCTCAACCTCAAAGTCAATGTGGCCGACGCCAACGATACCAAGGCCATGGCAGAGCAAGTCCTCAAGGAGTGGGGCAAAATCGATATATTAGTGAACAATGCCGGGATCACGCGTGACGGCTTGCTGCTGAGAATGAAGGAAGAGGATTGGAATCTGGTGTTGCAGGTGAATTTGAACGGCACGTTTCACTGTATAAAGGCGGTCTTGCAGCCCATGACCAAACAGCGCTATGGTCGGATAGTCAACATTGCGTCGATTGTGGGCGCGATGGGGAACATCGGGCAGGCCAACTATGCCGCCTCGAAGGCGGCCGTGATCGGATTTACCAAAACAGTGGCAAGGGAATACGCCAGCCGGAATGTGACGGTCAATGCCGTGGCGCCGGGATTTATCGATACCGCGATGACGCAGGGACTGTCGCCGGACGTCAAAGAGGCGCTTCAAAAGCAGATTCCCCTCGCGCGACTGGGAACTCCGGCGGATATTGCGAATGCTGTCCGCTTTCTCGTCTCCGAGGATTCAGCGTATATTACGGGTCATGTATTGCATGTCAATGGAGGGATGCTCATGTCCTGAGCTCGAGGGAAGCGGCGGCAGGGACAGGGGCAGAGAACCGATACGATTTGGGAAGGAGGACAGCACGTTTATGGCTACAGTAGATGAACGGGTGAAGAAAATCATCGCGGAGCAGTTGGGCGTTGAGGAAGACGAGGTCACCTCCGAGGCGAGTTTCGTCGAGGATCTGGGCGCGGACTCGCTGGATACCGTCGAACTCGTGATGGCCTTAGAAGAAGAGTTCGGTATCGAGATTCCCGATGAAGATGCAGAGAAAATCCTGACAGTCGGGAAAGCCTTGGATTACATCAAGGAAAAGGCCTAGCGGCTGGATGTGTCCATGAGCGATCGTGCAAAGAGACGCATTGTCGTCACGGGCCTGGGGCTCGTCACCCCGCTCGGGACCGGCGTCGAGAAGACATGGAAGGCGATCTGTGCCGGCCAATCGGGAATCGGCCGGATCACTAAGTTCGATCCCACCGGGTATGACGCCCAAATCGCCGGCGAGGTCAAAGATTTCGATCCCGCCCAGTTTATCGAAAAAAAAGACATCAAGAAGATGGATGCCTTCATCCACTACGCCGTCGGTGCGGCCCAGCTGGCCGCCGATGATGCAGGACTTAAAGTAGCTCCCGAAGAGGCGACGAAGGTCGGCGTATACATCGGTTCGGGCATCGGTGGACTGGGTTCCATCGAGCATTACCATACTGTCCTTAAGGACAAAGGTCCCGGCCGCGTCTCGCCGTTCTTCATTCCCATGACGATCATCAATCTGGCGTCCGGACAGGTGGCCATCAGGTTGGGCGCCAAAGGCCCGAACTCCTGTGCCGTGACGGCATGCGCAACCGGCAACCACTGCATAGGCGACGCGTTCAGACTCATCCAACGGGGCGATGCCGACGTCATGGTGGCTGGGGGAGCCGAAGCGGCGATCACGACGCTCGGCGTGGCGGGTTTCGCCGCCTCGAAGGCGCTGTCGTTCCGGAACGACGAACCGACCAAAGCCAGCCGCCCATTCGACAAAGATCGTGACGGATTCGTGCTCGGAGAAGGTGCGGGCGTGATTGTGCTGGAGGAGTTGGAGCACGCGCGTCGGCGGGGCGTCCGCGTGTACGCGGAAGTTATCGGGTACGGCATGAATAGCGACGCGTATCACATCACTGCCCCTTCCGAAGAAGGCGAAGGCGCGGTGCGTTGTATGGAGATGGCGATTGGCGATGCCGGCATCGCCAAAGATCAGATCAACTACATCAATGCGCACGGCACCTCTACCATGGCCGACGTCATCGAGACCAAGGCGATCAAGCAGGTCTTCGGAGACCGCGCCTTGCGGATTCCGGTCAGTTCCACGAAATCGATGACCGGCCACTTGCTTGGTGCCGCCGGCGGTATCGAAGCGGTGTTCAGCATTCTGGCGATTCATCACGGCATCATGCCGCCGACGATCAACTTGGACCATCCCGACCCCGAATGCGACCTCGACTATGTCCCGCACACGGCCAGGCCGGCGGCGGTAAATGTCGTGTTGTCAAATTCGTTCGGGTTCGGCGGGGTCAATGCCTGCCTGCTCTTCAAAAAACCCGAAGTCTGACGATCACGTCCAAGGTGCCCGCTCGATGACACCGGTGCCGCCGCTCGAGGCCCTTCAAACCGTGCTCGACTACCGGTTCCGCAATCATCGGTTGCTGGAAGAGGCGTTGACGCATAAGTCTTATGTCAATGAACAACGACCTGCCGCGATCTCGGACAATGAGCGACTGGAGTTTCTCGGTGACGCGGTGCTTTCGCTCGTCGTGAGTGAGCAATTGGCAACGCTGCTGCCGAACTCGCCTGAAGGGGCTCTCTCAAAACACAAGGCCAAACTCGTGAGCGAATCGATGTTGGCCGACGTCGCCAGGCGACTTCACCTGGGCACATGCCTCCGGTTGGGACGCGGAGAGGAGCTTTCCAGAGGGCGCGAAAAAGACTCGCTCCTTGCGGACGCAGTGGAAGCCGTCATCGCCGCGGTGCATCTCGACGGCGGGCTTGAGTCTTCACGTCGCGTGGTGGCGAGTCTGTTCCAACAGGAATTCTCGCATGTCGTCAGCCAGCGACATCGTCCGGGAGAAGACGACTACAAAACGCAAGTCCAGGAGTGGTGTCAGCGACGGTTCGACAGCCTTCCGTCCTATTCGGTGGTTAGAGAATCGGGACCCGATCACGATAAGGTGTTTGAGGTGGAAGTGACCGTCAATGGTGAAGTGGTCGGCCGGGGAACGGGACGCAGCAAAAAAGAAGCGGAACAGTCGGCAGCCAAGCAGGCACTGCTCGAAGGCCGTCCGTGATGGCCGGTCGGGCATGGTAAGATAACACGCACGCAGATTCATAAGGAGGGCGCTGATATGTCTGGACGAATGCTCCGTTTCTGCTTCGGGATATGCCTGCTGGCGATGGCCGCCTGCCTCCCCGGTACAACGATGTTGCATGCCGCCGAAGGCGCTGCCGGAAAGGCGCCTAAAGCCGTGATCAAGACCCAACTTGGAGACATGGAAGTCGTGTTTTTCCCGGACAAGGCGCCGAACCATGTGCAGAATTTCATCAAGCTGGCCAAATCAGGCTACTACAACGGGACGATCTTTCACCGCGTCATTCCCGGCTTTATGATTCAAGGGGGCGATCCGAACACCAAAGATCCCAAGAAGCCTGAAACCTACGGGATGGGTGGACCGAGCGAGAAGCTCAAAGCCGAATTCAATGACACGCCGCATCGCCGCGGGATCGTATCCATGGCTCGTACCAATGATCCCAACAGCGCTGGTTCGCAATTCTTCATCGTCGTCAAAGATTCGAACTTTCTCGATGGGCAGTATACGGTCTTCGGCGAGGTCGTGAAGGGCATGGAGGTCGCAGATAAGATTGTCAATCTTCCGAGGAACGCCCGTGATCTGCCCACCGAACGTGTCGAAATTACGGTTGCTGTCGAGTAGACATGGCCAGATCACGTGTCACTGGACGCGCCGCATGGGCAACGAAGAGTGCTGTGCTGGTGTGTGCGATGGTGGCAACGAGCGTGTTCACCGGCTGCTGGGGGAAAGGCGACTCAAAGGTGATTCCTCCGCTTCCACCACCTCCGGGGCCGAAAGCCATCATCAAAACGAGATTTGGTGAGATGGAGATGAAATTCCATCCGAATCTCGCTCCCAATCATGTGGAGAATTTTATCAAACTGGCCAAGTCAGGGTTTTATAACGGGACCATTTTTCATCGAGTGATTCCGGGGTTCATGATTCAGGGGGGTGATCCCAATACCAAAAATTCACTGCGGAAGGACACGTACGGACAGGGCGGTCCGAAAGATGAAAAAGGCAATCCAATTCTGTTGAAGGCGGAGTTTACCGACACGCCTCACAAGCGCGGGACCGTGTCGATGGCGCGGGCAGGCGAGCCGGATACGGCGGGCTCTCAATTCTTCATTGTCGTGGAGGATTCATTTTTCCTCGACCGCAAATACACCGTATTCGGCGAAGTGACAAAGGGCTTGGGGATTGCAGACAAGATTGTCAATCTTCCGAGGAACGAGCAAGACCTGCCGAACGATCGCATCGAGATGACGGTCACGATCGTGGAGTGATGGCGGCAGAGATTAGGTGATGGCGTCCAAATATTTCTGAAGTTTTGCGCGTTCGGAAGGCAGGAAGAGCATGAAGCTGAGCCCGAACGCGTTCCCTTTGACCCAACGAACGGCGGCGCGCTCAATTTTAAGCGGGGTTTGACCGGGCAGATGAAGCAGGACGACAAACTGCAACCCCTCGGCGACATTGATCTCCGATTCTGCCCGGCATCCGCCCGTCGAGATGTTCGTCACGCGAGCTTCCCCTTCGATCTCGTCTGAGGAGAAGCCCAGCTCACACCGCAGGTCGACCCGCCGGGACCTCCGAACCTTCTTTTCTCGTTCTACTGCCATGGCGGTGAAGCCCCCTGAGGCTAATGATGATGGTGTTCACACCCCGGCCCATGTGTATGCGGTTCGGGAGCAGGCGGCGGCATAAAGGATTGGCCAGGGAGCACGATGTGCCCCGATTGCTGCTGCTTCGTGAAATGCGCGGCGATGTCCGGATGGTAGGTTTTCACATACCCGATCAGGCCGCTTAGATACCGCTGCGACTGAAAGTCCTGACCGGAGAAGTCAGAGACGAATTTGATTGCCCGGTCGAGTATTTCAGGGGCGGTTGAGGCGTCGGGCATCTGCTGCGGATTCTGCTTCTTGAAGGTCTCGTATTCCTTCTTGAGGTGCTCCGCAAAGACGGGAGCGGGGCCTGAAGGCACATGCAGCGGGCTCAGAGTCCGGCGCAAGGCTTGAATCGCCGTGACCACTTCCGCATCCTGACCGTCACGCCGTCCCTGGAAGTAGCTGAACGTCACCACCTCGATCAGATTGTAGAGGGCGGCGGCTTTTTCCCCGCCGGCTTCGCCGATCTCCCGGTAGAATTCCCGACGTAGCGGCATGAACTGCTCGCTCAGACGCTTTTGCTGGTAATCGCTTCCGGTACCGAGGTACGTACAGTCCGGCGGACAGGTGACCCGCACGATCCGGTGTTCGCCGCAGCATTGACTGCAGATGACGCCCAGTGCGGGACAAGGTCGCTTGCCCTTTCGTTGTTTACAATAGGCGCACTCGCTCATTTCTTCGTCTCTCCTTCCGCCGGTTTCGGCGGGGGAGGAATGAAGCCGTAGTCCGCCAGCGTCCGCTTTTCCTGTTTGGATTTGCCGTCCCGCGGCGCCTCAAGCCCGTTCATTTCGGCGGCATGTGCGAATTCATAGGGTACCAGGATCAGATTATTGGTCCGGTCGATGCCGAGGTCGCCCGGGGAAGGCAGATATTCGGCGATGACTTGAAAGCGCTTGTCCCAGGTCATCCGCCACACCTTCCCTGTGGTGAAATCCGATACGTACATGTTGCCCCAGCGGTCGAAATCTACGCCGCGCAGATTGGTGAAACGGCTGGAAAAAAATCCGTTGGAAAACATTTCGGAGACAGCACCCTCGGGGGTGATGGCGAAGATCTTGCCCTTGTCCCAACTGACCGCGATGAGTTCCCCGGATTTTGGATGAACGGCCAAGCCGGCCGGACCGGCGAGCGTGGGATCGGCGACCAAGAGCGTCACCTTCCGCGAGGAGAGTTCGACTCGATAGATGCGATTCGCATGCTGGTCGGAACAATACAAGACTCCGGTCCCGTCGTAGGCCACATCGGTCAGGCCCACAGGCGCTTGGCCGGGCGCGGGGGAGATGGGTATGGCCCCGATGGGTTTCCCGCTGACCGTATCAAACGCCCTCAGGGTATCGAGGTCGGCGACATACAACGTCTGCCCGACCACCGCCATTCCCTTGGGAGCATTCAGCGTGACGCCATCCGTCCCGCCTTGGATGAACTTCAAATTGAGCATCTTTCCGCTTGCATCGAGTTTGGTGATGAATCCGTTATTGTCTGCAGCTTCCGGATCGCCATTGACGCTTGAAATGAAATACTCTTTGCCAGAGCTGCTGCTGACGAAGCTGTAGGGAGACTGCAGGTTGGTCACGGTGATCTGCGCCAAGGCGTGGCACGGCAGTATCGCCAGGCACAGTCCCGCTCCAAGGAGCACTTGATGGAGATGACGGATCATAGAGGGACAGAAGAGACGTTAAGCCGGTCTTGCGAGGACATGGATTCATCGTAGCCGTGAGGCGAAGAAACTGTCAACAAATTGGCGAAGGAGAGTCGTCCATGCGCTCCGGGGTCACCACGTTGACTTGCGTAAAATTGCCCTGCTAATGTGCCCTCCTCCAATGAAGGACCGGCGGATCGCACGCCGGTTTACGGCATTTCTTCCGGCTCGATCATCCAATGGGAGGACGTCGTGGCAGCTCGACTGATTGATGGGAAAGCATTGGCACAGTCGGTAAGAGACGGTTTGACCGCGGCCTCCGCGGCGGTATTGGCCAAAACAGGCATCAGGCCGGGATTGGCGACGATTCTCGTCGGCGATGATCCGGCCTCACATGTCTATGTGAAGAACAAGCAGAAAGCCTGCGAGCTGGCCGGGATCCACGTTGATGACCACAAACTGAGCGTCCAGACGACTCAAGCCGAGCTCTTGGCGCTCATCGAAAAGAAAAATGCCGATCCTAAAATTCACGGCATCCTTGTTCAATTGCCGTTGCCCAAACACATCGACAGTCGCGTGATTCTTGAAGCCGTCAGCCCCGACAAGGACGCGGACGGGTTTCATCCGTATAATTTCGGCCGGCTCGTCGAAGGCCATCCCATCTTTGAGGCGTGTACGCCGAAGGGCGTCATCAAGATGATCGAATCGACTGGTGTGCCGATCGAGGGCAAGCGCGCGGTGGTGGTCGGGCGCAGCAACATTGTCGGAAAACCGTTGGCCCTCATGCTGTTGCAGCGGCATGCGACCGTCACAATCTGTCATTCCAAGACCAAGGATCTGCCGGCCGTGTGCCGCGAGGCCGATCTCTTGCTGGTGGCCATCGGCAAGGCCAAGTTCGTGACGGCCGATATGGTTCGGGAAGGCGCAGTCGTGATCGATGTCGGAACGAATAAACTGCCTGACGGCAAACTCTGCGGCGACGTCGATTTTGAGCCGGTGAGTCAGAAGGCCGGATGGATTAGTCCCGTGCCGGGGGGTGTCGGTCCCATGACCATCGCAATGTTGCTGGACAATACGGTGGAGTCTGCTAAGAGAATGGCAGGGATGCTCTAGGCCGGTTAGGGTAAAGGTGAGAGGATGAATCGCGAGCCGAAGAGATTAAAAGAAGTACTCGAGCAGGGACACTTCGCGGTCACCGTCGAGTACAACCCTCCCAAAGGCACCAACATCAACGGCGTGCTGGACAATGCGAAGCAGCTCCTGGGCCGCGTCCATGGCGTGAACGTGACCGACAACACCGCTGCGGTGGTGCGGGCGGGCTCTCTTCCTGTCTGCCGGTTGCTCTACGAGTTGGGGCATGACCCCGTCATGCAGCTGACTTGCCGCGATCGCAATCGGATTGCCATGCAGTCGGATTTGATGGGCGCCCACATGCTGGGGATTCGCAATATTCTTTGTCTGACCGGCGACTATCCGACGGTTGGCGACCACAAAGATGCAAAACCGGTCTACGATCTCGACTCGGTCCAGGTCATGGGTCTCGTGCAGGGATTGAATCATGGTCGGGACTACGCGGGAAACAAGCTCGACGGAGCCACGGACTTTACCGTTGGCGCGGCTGTGACGCCGGAAGCCGACCTCGTGGGACCGGTGTTGGCCAAATTTGAAGTGAAGGTCAAAGCCGGTGCGCAATTTTTTCAAACGCAGGCCGTGTACAATCCGGAGCTGTTCGCCGCGTTCATGAACAAAGTGCGCCCCTTCAAGGTCAAAGTGCTTGCCGGCATTCTGCTCTTGCGGAATGCAAAGATGGCCGAATTCATGAACGCCAATATCCCGGGCATGTCCGTTCCCCAGTCGATGATCGACGAATTGCGCGCTGCGGGCGACAAGTCCGAAGAGGTCGGCGTGGAAATTGCCGTCCGCAGCATCAAAGCCGTGCGTCCGCATTGTGACGGCGTCCATATCATGGCGATCAAGGGGACGCACCGGCTCGGCGAAATCATTACCAAGGCGCAGCTCGCATGATGACCATTCCCGATCTCCAGCGCTGCAAGCA
>DASVBB010000174.1:0-26125 GCA_036376045.1 Nitrospira sp. | reverse complement strand
TCCGCTATCACGAGCAACTGGGCGGCACGGCGTTGACGATGTACGGCTTTTTTTGGCTGACCGTGTGTACGGCCAAACTGGTAAGCGAGAGCACATCGTTTCACCTCGACATGGTGCTGTATGCGCCGATCGATTTCGTGTATGCAGCTTTTTCCCTCGTCATGGTCTATCTGACTGCGTACCGCAATACGACGCTCTGCCTGCTTCACCTCATTATCACGATGAGTTTCTCTTGCACGGTGCTCGCGCGCCTGGGGCTCATGAACGAAACTCTCCCTGGTTTACTCCACATCGCCGTCGGCTTCATGGCCTTCTATCATGCCGTCGCCAGCTTGACTCAAGCCTTTACCGGACGCGAACTCGTTCCGCTTGGCCCTGCGTTGCTGGAGCGGCCATAATCCTCGTGGAGGGGGTGTACCGCCGGCCAGCGTGGGTCGGCTAATGGAAGGAAAAGGGAACCGGCGCGAAGGTCAGCACAAAGACGGCGAACGCAACCCAACCCACCAACACTCTGCCACGTCCCAGCGGGATGTGCGGATCCACGACCGGAGGGTGCCCGAGGCCCCAGACGCCGGCCATAAACGCCCATACAAACCACCCCGGCCAACCGATGAATCCCAACACGATCAGCACGGGAACGATGGCAAAGGCCATTGCCCGCTGACGATGACCCCACAGGGCATAGGCCACATGCCCGCCGTCGAGCTGGCCGATGGGAATCAAATTCAGAGAGGTCACGAAGAGCCCGAACCAGGCGGCAAAGGCGACGGGATGTAGCAGGACATCGGCCTGCGGCGGCAACGGTCCGATGATCAGCCAGGCCATGAACTTGAGGAGCAACGGCTCTCCCAGTTGCAGTCCAAACGTCGAAGTCCGGTCGACCACCGTCGAAAGGAATAGTCCTGCAGCCAGCGCCACCAGTGCGACCACAAACCCGGCCAGCGGACCAGACACACCGATGTCGAAGAGCGCCCGCCGGTTCAGAATGGGTCCACGCATGCGAATAATGGCTCCAAACGTCCCGATGAAATGCGGCGGCCCCGGAATGAATAGTGGAAGAGACGCGGGCACTCGATGGATCTTCGAAAGGATGAAGTGTCCAAATTCATGGGTGAGGAGAATGAACAGCAACGTGCCTGCGAACGGGACGCCTTGCTTCAGCATTTCTGGATGTTCCCAGAGGAAGGCCACGGGCCCGCGGATCGTGCCGCTGTATGCTTGGTAGGCGCCGGCCCATAAGGTCGTGAACACGGTCAAGGCAAACAAGCACAGCGGCAACGTCCAACGCGAGAAGATCGATTCCTCCTCGGGAACGGCATCAGTGAGCTCCTCTGAGGGAGGATCGTCCGACGCGACGGAACTGTCGTTCGTGTTGCCGGAAAGCTTCTGCTCGCCCATCGGGTCGTCCATTGGGCCTGCCTGCAGCGTCCGGATCTAGTGGGCGCTGTAAAAGGGGTTGTACTCCAGTTCTTCCCGCACCGTGGTGCCGGGACCATGCCCAGGCAGCAGCAGACAGTCGGCAGGCAAGCTCAGCACATGTCTTCGGACCGAGTCGAGGTGCGTATGGTAGAGCTGCGCCGGATTCGATCGGCCGATCGAGCCGGCGAATAGCGTATCGCCGACGAACGACACCGGTCCCCACGGCATTTCTACACGATAACAAATGCCGCCGGCCGTATGCCCGGGAGTCCCCAGGCAGCGAACCTCCAGCCGACCCACCCGAATCGTCCCACCGTGGTGCGGAGATACGAGATGCTGCTCGGAAGGTTTCCAATGGAGCAGCGACAGGTCATCGGGTCCCAGATACACAGGAACGGGCCATCGCTGCACGATCTGTTGGATGCCTTCGGCGTGGTCCGCATGGCCGTGCGTCAGACAGATGGCGATCAGACGCAGCCGTCGGGCCTCCAGAATTTCGAGCATCATCTCTGCGTTATACGCTGTGTCCACAAGCACCGCTTCACCGCCATCGTGGACGACATAGCCCTTGACGGCATAGCCGCTGATTTCCCCTTGCACGGTTTCAATCCCTGACATGAGCGGAAGCGGCTGTGGAAGCCACTTCTCCAACACGATGGCCTCCAAGGCCTCGAGCCGCAGGCCCAGGGCGCTGCTAATGGCCCGCAGCTCCGCGCGGTCGCGGAGTTGGTCGCCCCGTTCCAGAGCTGTGATATCCGCTCCAGGCAGTCCGGTCAGCCTCGCCACGTCTCCTACCGAGAGCTTCAGTCCCGTGCGAGCCTTCTTAATGATGTCCGAAAACTCGTCTTCCAACGGCATGATGATTTCTATCTTTCATCTCGTCGCCCACGAGCGACTGAGGATGTTGTATTTGATTTGTTAACGGGTGGCGCCGGCCTGGGAGCCTGTCCGCCCGCAGCAGGGTCCCCACACCGGGCGGGGTGCGAGGACGGACGGGCTGACCGGCGACAGGACCACCCTCACCCCTCAGGAACCAACTTAATTTCTTTCACTTCACCGAATCCCGATAAGAGCTTCGCCAGGCTGTCGCCCGATCCGACCGCGACAATCGTGATGCGGTTCGGATGAAAATGCTTTTTCGCCGCCATGAGCACGTCTTCCTTCTTGAGCGCCACGACCCGCGCGCGAAGCTGCTGGAGAAAATCTTTGGGCAGACCGTCGTATTCCAATTCCACGAAGCGGCCGACAATCGCAGCAGGACTCGCAAACGAGAACACGAACGAGTTGACATAGGCCTCTTTGGCCTCCGCCAGCTCCTCGTCCGTCACCAGCTCCGTCCGCATTCGCTCCATATTGGCGACAAACCGGCTGACGACCTCCTGAGTGGAAGGCAGTTTCGTTTCGGCCCGCATGAGCCAGACACCCTGATCATGCATCCCGACATTCAGACGGCTGCCGACGGAATAGGCGAGACCGCGCTTCGTCCGCACATCGTTGAATAATCGGCTGCGGAACGAACTACCTCCAAGAATGTCGTTGGCGATCGCCAGAGGGACATAATCAGGATCGTCCTCCCGGATGGTCAGATGCCCGATCCTGAGATGCGTCTGCGACGTATCTTTGTTGACGAATCGGACGGCCGCCGACCCTGCGCCCTCGCGTGCATCGGCAATCTTCAGTTCCGGCACGTCGCCCCTCTTCCAGTCCGCGAACGTCTTGTTCAGCAATGCGATCATCTCGGCTTGCTTGAAATCGCCCGTCACGCCCAAGATGATGCCGTTGGGATGGACGGTGCGTCGGTGAAATGCGACTACGTCTTCGCGACTGATCCCTTTGATCGATTCGACCGTGCTCTCGCGGGCGCTGGGATGCTCGGCCCCATACAGTTGCTTGAGAAATTCCCGGCCGACGATCGACCCGGGGCTGTCCTGACGGCGCCGGATGCCCTCGATCGTCTGGAGCTTGGCCAGCTCGACCCGGCCGGCCTCAAAGGCCGGTTGTCGCAAGAGCGCCGCAAAGATTTTGACGCCGCGGTCGAGGTCTTTCTTGAGCACGTCGAGAGACGCGGCACCGGACTGGCGTCCCATGGATATGTTGATATCGATCGCAAATTGTTCCAGATCCTCGTCGATCTGCTCGGCGGTCATTCCACCGCCTCCGCCGGTTCGCATGACCGCGCCCGTCAACGCCGCGAGCCCGACCTTGTCGGTGGGCTCGAGCCATCCGCCCGTCCGCAACATCGCCGATAGCGTAACCAGCGGCAGTTCATGGTCTTCGAGCAGATAGATCACCATCCCGTTCTCGAGCACGACCCGTGCCGGTTCCGGCGGGGCATACTCGACCGGGGGGAAGCTCATCTTTCGAGGATCCCCTGTTGCGACTTCTCCGGCCCACGCCACGGCGGCCACGGACAGGACCGCGACCGCGAGCAGGAGAACATGAAATCTTTTCACGCGTAAGGAAAGCGTCCTCGTGATCATGACCGGCCCTCCTTGCTCGACCCAGCCGTGGTGAGGGGTTTCGGGCCTGTCTTCTTGACCAGCGTGGCGACCGTGCGATTGGATTTCGTGAAATATTGAGCGGCCACGCGCTGAATGTCGGCGGGGGTGACCGCGGCGATCTTGTCGCGTGATTTGAGCACGTACCGCCAGTCACCGGCGACGGTCTGATAGAGGGCCAGCTGCGACGCCAGCCCGCTGTTGGACCGCAGCGCGCGCACCATGTCGGCATCCAAATTATTGATGATTCGTTCCAGCTCTCTGGCGGAGACCGGTTCCTTCTTCAGTCGTTCAAGCTCGGCCAGAATGGCGGCTTCCACTTCCGCCGCCGAGTGCGGCGCGAGCGGGGTGGCGCTCAGGACGAAGAGATTGGCTGAGCGGACGCCCGGATAATTCGCGTCGGAATTCACGGAGGCGGCCAGCCGAGAGTCCCGCACCAGCTTACTGTACAACCGCGACGTCGGCCCGTCCGTCAACAGTTCATCGATCACGTCGAACACATAATCGTCGGGGTGGCCGATGCCGGGCTTGTGAAAGCCGATGGCCAATGCAGGTTCGGCGTCGAATTCGACCTCGACACGCCGCTCTCCGCGCTGGGGAGGCTCGACCGTCACGATTTGAGGCGGCGGCGGCGCAGCCGGGATTTTGCCGAAGGTATTCTCAATCAGGGTCACCACTGCCTTCGGATCGATGTCGCCGACAATGCCGATCGTCGCGCGACCGGGACCATAATAGGTCTTGAAAAAGGCTTCCGTGGCCTCCGGTGTCAACGAGAGGATGTCCGATTCCCAGCCGATCGTCGGCACGCCGTATTGATGAGCTCGAAACGCAGCGGAGGTAAAGGTTTCATAGAGCAGTCCGGTCGGACTGTCGTCGTTCCGCAAACGGCGCTCCTCCATCACCACGCCCCGCTCTTTGTAGAATTCTCGGAGGACGGGACTCGCCATGCGGTCCGATTCAATCGCCGCCCACAAGGGCAACCGGTTGGAAGGCAGGTTGATCACGTAGCGGGTAAGATCCTTCCCCGTGGACGCATTGAGACCCACCCCGCCGTGACGCTGGTATAGAAGTGCCATTTCATTGCCCGCGACGTATTGAACGGCCTGATCTTGGAGCTCCTTGAATCGCTTTTGGAGCCCTTCCAAGTCAGCCTTCTCGGCCGGATCGGCCGGCACGTCCGCACTGCGCCGCGCGAGATCGCGTTGACGACGCTCCAATTCGGTCCCGACCCGGTGCAACTCGTCAAGGATCGGCTTCTCCTTCTCGTAGTCTTTCGTCCCGACGGTACTCGTTCCCTTGAACGCCATGTGCTCGTAGAGGTGTGCAAGGCCGGTTTGCCCCACCTGTTCGTTCACTCCGCCGACTCCGAACGTCATGTTGAGCGACACGACCGGTGCCTGGTGGCGCTCCACCATGAGTATCGTCAGGCCGTTCGCCAGCCTGTGCTCGATGACGCGGTCGGCCAGGCCAGACGGCGCGGCGGCGCTCACGCCGAGAGTAAAGCCGAGGCTGACAATGACCGCGCTGGTGCACGCCACCACTCGATGGGTGGCGAATCTCTTCCGGTCCGTTGACCGCCGCTTGATCATGCTGTTCATTCAAAAATCTCCATCAATTCTTCCGGTCGTTCAATGAACCAATCCGGCTGGCAGGCGGCCATCTTGTCGCGGTTCCCCATCCCGTAACCGACGGCGCAGACCCGGATGCCGGCGTTATGCCCACCGTTGATATCGTTCGTACTGTCTCCGATCAAGACGGTCCGGGCGCTCGGCACCTTGAGCCGTTCCATGATGTGCAGCAGCATGCCGGGCTCCGGTTTCAACCCGAATCCGTTGTCACCGCCGACCACCAGCTGAAAGTGCTGCGGGCCCAACCCCTCGAGAATCACGTTGGTGTATTCGATCGACTTGTTCGTCGCCACCGCCTTCTGTTTATCCGCAAAGTGAGCCAGCGTCTTCTCCACGCCGGGGTAAAAGATCGTCCGGTCCAAGCAATGCGCGAGGTACTGCCGGCGAAACACACTGAGCGCTTCCTCGAAGCTGACGCGGTTGTGCTCTCCCACTGCCAGCCGCAGCAGCTTTTTCACCCCGTCGCCGACGAACCCGAAAATCTCCTCCACCGGCCGTTGAGGCAGGCCGAGCTCCTCCAGCGCAAGATTCACCGAAGCGGCGATGTCCCACTTGGATTCGATCAGCGTGCCGTCCAGATCAAAAATCAGTAAGTCGATCGACGTTTTCCCCATCTTGCCTCTATTTGGCCTTGCGCAACTCGCTCTGCAGCTCCGCCAAGCTTTCACGCTTGGCGGGCTCCTTTTCCTTGACCCACGCTTCCTTCACGAAATTGATCATTCGCTTTTGACCGACATGGGGAGGCAGCACAGGTTCGATGATGCGCCAGCGATTCTTGACGGACTTGACGCGGACGCGGATCTCCTCGACGGACGCTTCGGGAAGAAATCCGGCGGTTTCCAGGTAGACGGAGCCGATCACCTGGAAGGTGACGGGGATCACGACCTCCAGCCGATCCACAATTTCCCAGTCCCGGTAATGCTCGGCGACGGAAAAGGCCCGGATGACGACGACCTTCCCCCACAGCGGTTCGACGTCCCAGTTCCGATAGGGCGCCAGCACCTCGAAGGACATCGCATCGAGCTTAGCGCCCTTTTGATCGAGCTCAAAATATTTCTTCACTATCTCAGCCGGCGAATGGCTGAGCCCGCCGGTTTGCGCCCATCCGACGCCGGCCTCCGTCGAGAACAGCAGGAACAGCAGACACATCGTCCCACACAGAACGGCAGCCACAGACCTGCAGGACGGCATCATGCTCATCGATCGGAGTTGGATCGGCTCTTCACGGTGCGAGCGGGAAGATATTCGTGGCACGGCACGTCATTCTACCAAAGGTGAATTTCGAAAGCATGTCGCAGAGAGGGAGCCTTCAGACGACGTTGACCTGTTCCGACATCGCATGCTACCGTTTTTCCCGCCCTGAAACTCAAGCCCGACGCTCCCGCATGTCACGTCGTGTGACGAACTGGCTGGCTCTTCTCTCGGCGTGCTGTGTCCTGGCGCTCGGGTGTAGCGGCGCGTGGACGAGCGAGGCTCAAGCCGCCGACCTGCCGGCGGAGGAGATCGGGAGCTCTCCTCAGCAACTGCCGGATCACCTCTCCGGATCACGACAGGCGCAACACGCGGCGCCGGGAAAAGCCTATGCACTGCTCGAGACGCTTCAGCAACGTCACGGGGTACCGTTGCCGGGCTATGTCGGCGGAAAGATCTTTCACAACCGGGAACGCCGGCTGCCCCGCGGACGATATAAAGAATACGACGTCAACAAAAAAATCCCGGGGCGTTCGCGCGATGCGGAGCGGCTCGTCATCGAGCAAGACTCCGGCAAGGCCTACTACACGGATGACCACTACCGCACGTTTCTACCGTTGAACTGAATGTTTATGGCCGCTCACGCGTCACCGTTGTCCCTCGCCACCCATCTTCAATCGGCCAAACCGCCCTGGACTGTTCTGTGTGTCCTGAAAGCCGGACAGCGCGCCGAGGCGTCAGTCAAGATTCCTGCGGGATTCACCCGGCGAGTCATACGAGGCGCGAAATGTCGAAGCGCCGCGGGCCTGTTCGCAGAGATGGCCGAGGCCCTCGAGTTCCCCGACTACTTTGGTCACAACTGGGACGCACTCGAAGAATGTTTAGCGGATCTGGAATGGCTCCCCGGGAAAGGCTATGTCTTGCTGTTCACCAACGCAGAGCTGATCCTTCCCGATGATGCAGAAGAATTCGCCACGTTTCTGGAAGTGCTGAGCGATGCTGGAGAAGCCTGGGCTTCAGGACAGGCCGGCCAACAGGCCACACGTGCGACCCCGTTCCATGTCCTTCTCACGGTGTCGGAGCGGGATAAGTCGAAGCTCCTGCATCGGGGACTTTCCCAGCTCTCCGCCACCACCGCTACCCGGTCATCCGGGAAACAGCGGTCTCCACGACACACGTAATCCTCGGCTGGTTATGATTTGATCTTCTTGGTGAGATTGAGTAACCCGCTCCAGCGCATGAGCGCAAAAGTCGAAGCGGCTGCGAGGAAACTCGTGGCGCTTTTTTTCTGAATCGAAGCCTGCCAGTGTTTTCGGATCTGATCCCGATGCAGGACGCAAATCCCGTGGGTCTCACGTGCATCGTCCAACGGCGCTTTCTCTCCGACCAATTCGGCTTTCCCCTCTTTTCGGCACCAGGAACAGACGACCTTCATTCTTTTCCCTCGAACAGGGGGACAGTAACCGCCTTCGTGAATCCGGATCCTACCGTACGCAAGTGTCAGGCCGGATTCAACGAACGTGGACCAGCGCCTGAATCGCCAAAAAATTGGTCGTTCGGTTTACTCACAGCTCACGAGCACTGTATCAAATCAGCCAAACTGCGTATCCTTTTATAACACTTTTTGACCCCACCTGAGGCAATTCGCGGCAAGTCCTCTTCGCATCTGCGGCTTTCTTGACCCGTCACTTTCCACATGATAGGGTGCGCCCCCATCATGAAAATCACCCGATCTATCAAGCTCTTTGAAGAAGCGCAGCAACTCATCCCTGGCGGGGTCAACAGCCCAGTCCGTGCCTTTCGATCCGTCGGCGGGCAACCCCGGTTCATCCAGAGGGCCAAGGGACCCAGGCTGTATGACGTGGATGGAAATACGTACATTGACTATGTGCTCTCCTGGGGGCCGATGATCCTCGGTCATGCCGCACCTCCCGTGATCGGCGCGATCAAGAAGGCGGCCGGACAGGGCACGAGTTATGGAGCGCCCACAGCATTGGAAGTCGAATTGGCCCGTGAAATCCGCGCCGCCGTGCCCTCCATGGAAAAGATCCGTCTTGTCAGTTCCGGAACCGAAGCCGTGATGAGCGCTATCCGGGTCGCCAGAGGCTTCACCAAACGAGACGGCATTGTGAAATTCGAAGGCTGTTATCACGGCCACAGCGACTACCTGCTCGCCAAGGCCGGATCCGGGATGATGACCCTCGGCATCCCCGATTCGCTCGGCGTTCCGGCCGATTTTGCCAAACACACGTTCACGGCTCCGTATAACGACATTCGTACCGTTCAACGCATCCTTCGAGACCGAGGGAAGGAGATCGCCTGCGTGATCGTGGAACCCATCGCCGGCAACATGGGGGTAGTGCCTCCTGCCGCCGATTTTCTCGCCGCCCTTCGCCAATTGACGCTCGACAACGACAGCCTCCTCATTTTCGACGAAGTCATTTCCGGTTTCCGCGTGCATTACGGAGGAGCACAGGCGCTGTACGGGATTACCCCGGATCTGACCGTGCTGGGCAAGATCATCGGCGGAGGATTGCCGGTCGGCGCCTACGGCGGCCGGAAGGAAATCATGGAGCTGATCGCTCCTGCAGGCCCCGTCTACCAGGCCGGAACACTGTCGGGGAATCCGCTGGCTGTGACGGCAGGACTGGCGACGCTCAAGCAATTGCGCGCAAAACAGGTCTACAAGAAGCTCGAAGAACGATCAGCCGCGCTGGCGGGAGGCATCGCCAAGGAAGCGAAACAGGCAGGCATCCCGTTGGTTCAGCATCGAATCGGCTCGATGATGACCTCGTTCTTTACCTCGGAACCCGTCGTCGATTGGAACAGCGCTAAGCGTTCGGACACGAAACGCTACGGACAGTTTTTTCATCGCATGCTCGAACAGGGCGTCTATCTGGCGCCTTCACAATTCGAGGCAGCGTTTCTCTCCACCGCCCACACCTCGGCCGACGTCGAACGGACCATCAAAGCCGCCCGCACAGCGTTCAAGAGTTTATAGTTTCGAAAAGCGTGTGTATCAGGTCCGATACGTGGTGGGCTGATCTGATACTGCTGCTTGGAAGCTGTTCAAAACGCCTGTCGGCTAGGCCGCAGCAAGTGAAGGCCCGAAGCGTACGTTTTCATGTACGTTGAGGGTCTGAGCGCCGCGAGAACGACGCCCACGGGCGTTTTCAACAGCTTCCTATTCGTCGTCCTCGTCGTCTGCTTCTAGGGCCTCTTGCCTCTTCTGCTCCTCCATCGCATTGTGCAGCAGCATGCGGATAAACATCGAATAGAGCGAGCCCTTCTCCAGTGTCCCGCCCGGAGGGATCGCAATCTTTCCTTCCTTGATCATCTTATCCATCCAGACCTTCTGATCAGGAGCAATCAAGATCGGGATCTCAACTAAGCCAACCCGGCCGAACATTTCCATGGTGACCATCCTCCGTGAAACGAGTGTGCTATTCCAGCACGCGGTTTTCTCCAATGTCAACTTGCGCCTTCACGCGATTGGCACGACCTCTGCTTGTCTCGCACCAGGTGGAGGCCGGTCATGCGCTTCATCTTCGTGCTGCTATTCACTGCAATGTCGTTCGCCGGTTCGGCGGATGCACAACCATCGAGCGCTCCCGCCTCCTCCCTACCGGTGACGCCTCTCTCGCCGTCCTCGGATCCAACCGGCCTCGGATCATGCGATCTTTGTCGGCCGCTTGAAGGCCGACAGGGAAGCGACCTCCACCGTCATCGCCAGCGACGAGATCGCGACCTGCGCCCCCATGCACATACGCCGGGCGTCAGCCGATCCCAGAAGCACAGCTTCAAAAGTCAATTACCCCATCGGAAGCTTGACGAGAATCAGGAGGGACCAGAGCGCTGAAACAGCGTGTAGACGCTCGTTACTTTTTGCGTTTGTCGCGCGGACTTTCCGCGAAGAGCAGCCAACCCAGTACCACGAAGCCGATAGCAACCCCGATAATGGCCAGCCACGTTCCAATTTTATCCATAAACACCTTCTGACCGATCCGAGAACAACCCGGGAGAGGCCTGCACCGGCACGCCGGGGTTGGGCGGGTGAGATTGACGCGTTTTTCAACATCCGTCCGGGCTGGACTGTAGCGCGGCGACCGTAGACTTGTCGAGGCGCTTCACCTTGCCGTGGCCGTCCGTCACTGCCAGCCGTGCCGCGCCCTCCGCAACGAGGCGTTGACTCTGTCGTTCGCGCAGGACATGGGAAAAGGTCATCGCCGCCGGGCTCATCTCCGAGATGGTCGTCTCGATTTCCAGTATTTCGCCGTAGCGGGCGGGGGCCCGATAGTCGACCTCCGCATGTACGACCACGAATACCCGTCCGGCCTTCATCAGTTCCGTCACCGAGAGTCCACGATCCTCGAGATACTGCGTCCGCGCCCGCTCGAAGAATTTGAGGTAGTTGGCATAGTAGACAATTCCACCGCAATCGGTGTCTTCGTAATAGATGCGGATATCCATCGTATCTCGCCGCTTTTGGCGCTTTGCCCCATGTCCTCGCGTCTCACTGTTGATGGGAGTTGCGTCAGGCTTCACGAAGACGATCTCACACGTTCAGGGTCGGGAATTTGGGCAGGGAGGCTTCATCGGCGTTCGACAGCTTCACGACCACATCGAGTAATTGCTTCACGCGCTCGCCCTTTACGGTCTCGGCGCCGCGGCCCAGCACCGCCTGATTGGCCGAGTTGAGCAAGGGTTTCATTCCCGGCCATTCTTTGATGAACGCGTGGCCGATCGGATCGTCGAGCGCCGCCAGCAGGCGGAACTGTGCCTGCGCAGGCAGCACGTATTTGCCATCGATGTCTTCCAGGTAACAGGCGACACAGACCTCCCGCAGTTCCTGCGGCAGTTGGTCCGGCTGCACGTCCCAGGGCTTGATGCGGTATTGCTTGAAGAGCCGACGCTGGGAAAACGCTTCGAGCGCGCGCACCAACGCCCGCATCGCGCCCTCCGTGTCATGGGTCACGCGAAGCCGACGTGCCGCATGCGCCAGCAGGTCGAAGGGCAACAGGTCTTTGACCTCGGCGGGATCCAGGACGAGCTTTTCCAAAAAACCGGTGTTCGCTTTGACCTCGGGAAGCATGGCCTTCAATCCGGGCGGTCCGCCGAACAAGGACGACATCTCGATCGCCTTGACGGAGTTTTTCAGCTTTTCCCAGGCCTGGCGATAGTGAAAGCGCTCCCAGAGGTCGTAGCCTTCGGCGAGATCGGCGAACGCGCGATAGAGCGGTTTTTGTCCGCCGCTCACGCGGCTTTCAATCTGACGAAAGACGGTCGAAGCCGCCAAAAACGCGCCTCGGTTGAAGAGTTCGCATCCGTCCCGCCTCATGCCCTCCGCTGCTTCATCCCACGGATTGATCGAACTCCAGAGCCGTTCTCCGGCGTCGAGGGACACCACATCGCCTTCGCGTCCCTCCTTTGGTTCCACCAACGACACAATGCGCGAGGTGAATGGCGTGGCGGCAAGCACAAGGGCCCCAGCCATGGCAGTGGTGGCGCCGGTCACGTCCACCACCAGCGCACCGGGGTCGATCTCCCACGCGCGGAGCATCCCAGGAAGGGACCGCGCGATCGTCTGGTAACAGGACGGAAAATGTTCGGCATCGGACAGCAGCACCCAATCCCACCGGCGAGGCATTTGGTCGATGCGAGGCTGGATCTCGGTTTCGACAAGCGCTTTCACCGACTCGGGCAGGACGAAGCAGAGGCAATCGGGACGCAGACGATTGATCGTATACACGGCCGGAGCCAGCGAGCCGGTGAGCGCCACGACCAGGGCGGCAACTGGTTGTTCTTGAGCCATTTCGCGCGGACTATACCACGAGCATGACGCAAAATCCCGCTCCCAACGCGTGCTTTTGCTTGACGGTCATCGTCTGGACGCTTAGACTTCCGCTAACATTCCGTCGCTTGATGGCAAGAGGTCCCCGATGGTTTGGTGGTACTGGATGGTGCTCGGCCTCGCACTGCTGGGCGCTGAGATGACGACGCCCGGCGGCTTCTACATGATATTTTTTGGCTTGTCTGCGCTTCTCGTGGGCACCTTGGGGGGACTCGACATCGTCGCCACAGATTGGTTGCAGTGGCTGCTGTTTTCGGTGATCGCCATCGGCTCGCTGCTGCTTTTCCGCGGTCCGTTGTTGGCACGAATGAGTGACGGCCGCATGGCCCATGGGGACGTCGATTCAATGGTTGGCGAAGTCGTCATCCCTCTTCAAGCTCTGCCAGCCGGCGCGACCGGGAAAGCGGAATTACGTGGCACCACATGGACAGCAAAAAATGTGGGTCCATCCGCCTTTCACAAGGGTCAGCGAGGCAAGGTAACAAAAGTCGACGGGTTGACGCTCTGGATTACCACCGAGTAATCGCGCACCGACAACACCTCGCAGCTTTTAACGATCACAGGTCCAAGACGATGGAGGAGGTAAGCATGTCGGCTGGTACGTTAGTCGTCCTCTTTCTCGCGCTGCTTGTCCTCTATGTCATCGCCAAGACCGCCGTCGTGGTCCCGCAACAGAGTGCCTATGTCGTCGAACGTCTCGGCAAGTATGCCGACACGTTGAATGCGGGTTTTCATATCCTCCTGCCATTCGTGGATACGATTCGCTATCGACATTCACTGAAGGAAACCGCCGTGGACATCCCGGAGCAAGTTTGCATCACTCGTGACAACGTACAGGTGTCCGTCGACGGCATTCTCTATCTCAAGGTGCTCAATCCGGAGCGTGCCTCCTACGGAATCAGCGACTATCATTTTGCGCTGTCTCAGCTGGCGCAAACGACCTTGCGCAGCGAGATTGGGAAAATCGAACTCGACCGCACCTTCGAAGAGCGAACTACCATCAACATTCAGGTTGTGAATGAACTGGACAAGGCCTCCGAGCCATGGGGCGTGAAGGTTCTGCGCTACGAAATCAAGAATATTACGCCGCCGAAAGGCGTGCTCGACGCCATGGAGAAGCAGATGCGTGCGGAACGCGAAAAACGAGCGTTAATTCTGACCTCCGAAGGCGAGCGGGACGCCGCGATCAATCAAGCGGAAGGTGAGAAGCAACAGGTCATCAAGGCCTCTGAAGCCAAAAAACAGCAGCAAATCAATGAAGCGGAAGGTGCAGCTGCCGCCATCCTTGCCATTGCGCAAGCCACGGCCGAAGGATTACGCAAGGTCGCCGAAACCATTCAAGTCCCGGGAGGCCAGGAGGCGGTTCAACTGCGGGTGGCCGAACAGTACATCGCCAAATTCGGGGAGCTGGCCAAGACCAACAACACACTCATTCTGCCGGCTAGTGTCTCCGACGTCGGATCGATGATCGCCGTGGCCATGAACGCCATCCGACAGACGACTCCGTCGGTTCCGGCGAAATCCTGACATGCCGTAGACTGAACGGCGTTTGACAGGATGGCACCCCTCGCCTAGAATTGCCTTCGATGCGTGATTTTGTCCTTCAGGCCTTCACCGACAGCGCGGCCGTCAAGCAACAGTTCGTCCGCGAGCATGTCGACCGGATCGTCGAAGTGGCCAAACTCATCGTTCGCGCCTTCCGCGAAGGCCATAAAGTCTTACTGTTCGGCAACGGAGGCAGCGCCACGGATGCCGCGCATATCGCCGCGGAATTTGTCGGCCGCTACAAGCGCGAGCGCGCCCCCTTGCCGGCCATTGCCCTGGCGACCGATATTGCGGCCATCACATGCATCGCCAACGACTACGGATACGACGAGCTCTTCGCCCGTCAGGTGCGCGCACATGGGCAGAAGGGCGACATCGCCATCGCGATCAGCACGAGCGGGAATTCTCCGAACGTCTTGAAAGGCGTGGAAGCCGCGAAGGCCTGCGGACTGATCACCGTGGCCTGGACGGGCGGCACGGGCGGCAAGCTCGCCGCGCAAGTGGATTTTCCCTTCGTCGTGCCTTCAAAAGTCACGGCGCGGATTCAGGAAAGCCATATCACACTCGGCCACGTGCTCTGCGAATTGACTGAGGAAGAGCTCCTTGGCAAAGCCTCCTGACCGGACCCGCTCCCGCAACCGCACACCGCGTCTGATCCCTCCGATCAATGTTTCCGATTTAAAGACCTATCCGCTCAAGAAAAGGCACAGCAAGGTCCGGGTGTCCGACTTTGCGAAACCGTGGCGGCGGGGAGGTAGCTTCAGTCTGTTCTATCGTGCGCTTCCCGACATCCTCGCGGTCAAGACGCTCCGTGCAGTCGCGGGCGCCATCGCTCAGGCCCATCGTAGGCGCCGGCCGGTGGTCGTCGGGATCGGCGCTCACGTGATTAAGGTCGGGCTCGCCCCCCTCCTCGTCAACTGGATGGAGCAGGGTCTGATAACCGCGGTCGCGATGAACGGCGCGGGCATCATCCATGATTTTGAACTGGCCCTCATGGGTCATACCTCCGAGGAGGTGGACGCCGAAATCGACGAAGGCCGATTCGGCATGGCTGAGGAAACCGGCAGCATCCTCAATGAAGCGATCGCGCTGGGTCACCACTCGGGACAGGGCTTGGGCGAGGCCGTGGGCACGTACATCAACCGCGCGAAGGGACAATTTCCCAATCGCACGACGAGTATCCTTGCCACCGGCGCCAGGCTCGGAATTCCCGTCACCGTTCATGTCGCCGTCGGGACCGACATCATCCATATGCATCCCGCCGCCGACGGAGCAGCGATCGGCGCCACCTCCCTTCTGGATTTTCGGCGCCTGGCGGCGGTGGTCGCGGGAATGGAAGGCGGCGTGTACTTGAATATCGGCTCCGCCGTCGTGCTGCCGGAAGTCTTTCTCAAGACGGTGTCGCTGGGCCGCAACCTCGGTCACCCCCTATCCAAGATCACCACGGTCAACATGGACTTTCTCGCGCACTACCGCCCGCTCACCAATGTCGTTCGGCGCCCGACCCAGAAAGGGGGCAAGGGCTATTCGCTCATCGGTCATCATGAAATCATGTTGCCGTTGCTCGTGGCCGCCGTCATGGAAGAGCTGGGGTCCCGCCGCGCATGACCACCAAGAACCATCCTCCCTTCACCTCATCGCAACTTCGGCACATGTGGAATGACTTGAATGCCCGTTACTTCGATGGCGACCTTCCTGCAATTGCGATCGTCTGGAGCCGACGATTGACTTCGTCCGTCGGCATGTTCGTGAGCCGAACCGGTCCGCGGTCGGCCTGGGGTGAGACGCCGGCGCCAAAGACCGACAAACGGGAAATTCGCCTGTCGCTTCCCCTGTTGACCCCCGTTCTGTCGAGCACGCCCTACGGGAAGAACGAACTCGTCAGCACGCTGGCGCACGAAATGATCCACCAGTGGCAATTCGACATTCTCAAGCGGCGACCGAATCACGGCCCCGATTTCCTCAGAAAGATGAGAGAGATGAACCGCGACGGTGCCCTCGCCGTGACGGTCTATCATGCGTTGAAAAAAGAAGTGCAGGCCCTTTCCCGTTTTGCCTGGCGTTGTGCTCGATGCGGACGGATCTACCGGCGTCAGCGGAGAACGATCCAGCCCAGGCGCCACCATTGCGGAAGTTGCCGGGGATCCCTTCACGAGATGTCTGCTGCGGATCTCGCACGCCCCGCGCCGGTCGACACAAGCTCCGCGAAGCCGCTCCGCCCATCGGAGTTCCCCGGACAGCTGGAGCTGGATTTTTCCGCCGCAAGGCTCTAGGCTTCTCTGCGCTACGAATCCACTCCCCCGGTGTGTCCCATGTCGCGATGGCCGCGCCAGATTCTGTTCGGTGACGTGGATGCGATGTTCGCGTCTGCAGCGGTCGTGAAGGACGCGAGTCTTGCCGGGAAACCGGTCGCGGTCGGTGGGCCGCCGCCGCGAGGCATCATCGCCGCGGCCAGCTATGTGGTCCGGAAATTCGGCGTCCGGTCAGCGATGCCGACAGCCGAAGCCTTGCGGTTGTGCCCTCATCTGATCCTGATTCCCCCCGACCGGCCGCTCTACCGCCGACTGCACGACGACATGCGAGCCGTGACCGCACGGTTGTTCCCGGCGACCGAATGGAGCAGCATCGACGAGTTTTACGCCGATACGACCGACCTGCAAACACGCCATCCGGACCCTGCCGCACTGGCCCAGCTCGTGAAGCGTTCGATCTTCGACGCCACCGGTCTGACCTGTACGGTCGCGGTCGCCACCGGCAAGTCCGTGGCGAAGATCGCCGCCGACGCCTCGAAGCCCGACGGTCTCGCCGTGGTCGAACCCGGCCGCGAAGCGGACCTTCTCTGTCCTCTTCCTCCGCGAGCGCTGCCGGGCATCGGGCCAAAAACGGCGGCGCGCCTGGAGCCGTTCGGCATCTCCACTATCGGCGCCCTGTTGGATCCACAGTGGGACAGGATGCTCACGCGGCTCTTCGGCGCTCGACTTTCCTGGATTCGCGCGCTCGCCCAGGGACACGACCATGAACCGGTCGTCGCGGACCGGGAATCCAAGAGCACCAGCCATGAGACGACGTTCGAACACGACACTGCGGATATAGCGTTCGTCGAAGACCTTCTGCGGGGGTTCCTCCGCACGCTCGCGCGCGACTTGCGCCAGGAAGGTCTCGCCGCGGGAGGCTGCACCGTCAAACTCAAAGACGCACATTTTGCCATCACGACCAGGCAGCGGCGGTTTGCCCATCCGCTCAACTACGATCCCGAGATGTGGCCGACGGTGCGACAGGCGTTGCACGAGGTCATGAAGCCGCACACGCCGTATCGTCTTGCCGGTCTGGCGCTGTCCTCGCTCGTTCCCGCACCGCCGGGGCTGTACGACCAGCAGAGGAACAAAGCCGTGCAAGCGATGGATGCCATCATCGCCAGGCACGGTGCGGTCATCGGCCTGGGCGGCGTGGCCGGTGACGACGCAGACTGATTCACGCTCCCCATCCGATGGTGCGCGGCACATTCTCTTTCTATCTGACCACGCACTCGGTATGATGGGAGCATGTCGAAGATCGTGACCGCCGCGCAGCTCACTCCCCTGCTCGAACAGGCGCGCCGGGAGAAACAGCGCATCGTCTTCACCAACGGGTGCTTCGATCTCATGCACATCGGCCATACGCGATACCTCCACGCGGCGAAGGCGCTCGGTGATCTGCTGGTGGTCGGCGTCAACAGTGACGCCTCCGTCAAGAGCTTGAACAAGGCCTCCGATCGCCCGATTGTGGGAGAAGCGCAGCGCGCGGAAGTGCTCGCTGCCCTGGCCAGCGTCGACTATGTCGTCATTTTTCCGGAACCGGACCCTCTCAATTTGATTACGGCCCTGCAACCGGATGTGCTGGTAAAGGGCGGCGATTGGTCGATCGATCGCATCATCGGGCGGGACGTCGTGGAACGCCGTGGCGGGACCGTGAAGACGATTCCTCTCGTTCCCGGCATGTCGACGACCGCTCTCATCCAAAAAATCCGGTCTCAAGCCCGCTAACCACCGTGTCACCTGCTTCCCCATCAGTGATGATTCCCTGTTGCACACCCGTGGGCGACGCGCTCAAGCAGAACGGCGGTCGGCCCTGTCTCACCGGGCTGCACGGTTCGACGGCGGGATTCGCCCTCACGCAGCTGATGCATCCGTCCTCGGGCCAGCTCGGCTCGCGCCCCTGGCTCATCGTCGCCAAAAGTGATGACGCCGCGGCGCGGCTGTTCGACGACCTCCGGTTCTATCACGACCTGTCGGGCCTCCCCGAGACGCCCTTGGCGCTGTTTCCACGCTGGGAGACGCTCCCCTATGAAACCACCGCCCCGCACGTCGGGCTGATCGCCAGACGGATGAACGCGCTCCATCAGATCCGTACGCTTCCGGCGGCCAAAGTCGTGACCTCGATCGATGCGCTCATGCAGCGGCTCATGCCGGTCGAGACATTTGCCCGCACGATGCTGACGTTCAAGGTCGGCGCCGCCATCGAGCGCGAAGCCCTGACGGCGGGCCTGCTCCGGTTGGGATACCGGCGCGTGTCCGTCGTTGAAATTCCGGGGGAATTCAGCATTCGCGGCGGCATCGTCGATATTTTTTCCACCGCCTATACGGAACCGTTGCGTGTCGAGTTCCTCGGTGAGACGTTCGAATCCCTTCGTCTGTTCGATCCGGCGACGCAAAAGTCCACGGCCAAGATGGACCGTGCCATCGTGCTGCCGGCCCGTGAGTATTTGAGCAGCGGGACCGGGCCTGAGGCACTGGCGCCGATCCCGGCAGACGCCGAGTGGCGGGCGCCGGACCTGTACGGCGAGATGCAGACGCTCTTCGACTATTTTTCAGCCGAGCCCCTGCTGGCGTGGGACCAACCCGCCGGCTTGAAGCAGGCTTGTGCTTCCTTGTGGGAACGCATCGACGACGGCTACCTGCGGCACAGCGACAGAGACGACACGGCGCCGTATCCGTCGCCGGAACGCCTGTTCCTCTCCTGGCAGGACATCACGATCCGCACGTCGGGCTGGACGCAGCTGGCCCTTGAGCCCTTGGCGGAAACCGACGAGTCCTGGCATCCGATCCACGCCTTCCCGGCCCAAGTGCCGGCCAGTGCAGGACTGGGCACGCGCGGCACGCCGTTCAGCCAGACCCTGTCCATCCTGGAGCGCCTACGGGATGGCTGCCGGGTCCTGCTCGTCGCGAGAAGCCGCGGCCAGGTCGACCGCCTGCTCGCCCTGTTGCGAGAGCATGACGTGCCGGCGGTTGAATGGACGGCCTCAAGCTGGTCGGCCCCGGCGCAGACACGCACGCCTTTTTTCGTCCGGCACGGCGACCTCTCCGCCGGCTTTTTGTCCTCGGAGTTGCGGCTCGCGGTGCTGACCGAAGAGGAACTGTTCGCCAAAGGCGCGCGTCACAAACCCCAGGCCAAGAGTAAAGCGGCGACCTTCTTGTCGTCGCTGGAGGATCTCAACGTCGGCGACTACGTCGTGCACGTGCAGCACGGCATCGCGAAATATCTGGGGCTCAAGCGCCTGTCGGTCCAGGATTTCGACAGCGACTATCTCATTCTCGAGTTTTACGGCGGCGACAAACTGTACGTGCCATTGGACCGGCTGAATCAAATTCAGCGGTACAGCGGCGCCGAGGGCCACGTGCCGCGGTTGGAGCGTCTGGGGGGGACAAGCTGGGCCAGAACGACGGCTCGTGTGAAAAAAGACATCGAGGAAATGGCCCAGGAGCTGATCGACCTCTACGCCAATCGCGAGCTGGCCAAACGGCACGCCTATGGATACGACAGCACGCTCTATCACGAATTCGAAGCCGCCTTTGAATATGAGGAGACGCCCGATCAGTTGAAAGCCATCGACGACATCGCTCACGACATGGGCTCGAGCAAACCGATGGACCGGCTCGTCTGCGGCGACGTGGGATACGGCAAAACCGAGGTGGCCATGCGGGCCGCCTTCAAGGCGGTGGAGGACAACCGCCAGGTCGCCGTGCTGGTGCCGACCACCTTGCTCGCCCATCAACACTACGACAACTTCGCGGAACGCTTTGCGCCGTTTCCGACCAAGGTGGCGCTGCTCTCGCGCTTTCAATCCGCCAAGGAAGCCAAGGCGATTCTGAAAGAGACCGCCGCAGGAGCCATCGACGTCGTCATCGGTACGCATCGGCTGCTGCAGAAAGACGTGCAGTTCCGCAATCTCGGCCTCGTGATCATCGACGAGGAGCAATGGTTCGGCGTGAAGCACAAGGAGCGTCTCAAAGAATTGCGCACGCAGGTGGACGTCCTGACCCTCACCGCGACGCCGATCCCACGGACGCTCCAGATGGCCATGGCCAGCGTGCGCGACCTCTCGATCATCGACACGCCCCCGGCCGGACGGTTGTCCATCCGAACCCAGGTGGTCCGTTCGAGCGACAAGCTCATCCGGGAATCCATCCTGCGCGAACTGGGACGCGGCGGCCAGGTGTACTTCGTCCATAACCGCGTGGAGACGATGGAACGCACGGGCGCCTGGCTGCAGCAGGTCGTGCCCGAAGCGCGCATCGTCATGGCGCACGGGCAGATGAGTGCCAAACCGCTGGAAGCGGTCATGCTCAAGTTTTTTCACCGCGAAGCGGACGTGCTGGTGGCCTCCGCCATCATTCAATCGGGCATCGACGTGCCGAACGCCAACACGATCATCGTGAACCGAGCCGATACGTTCGGGCTGGCGCAGCTCTATCAATTGCGCGGACGCGTGGGCCGCAGCGGCGACCAGGCCTATGCGTATTTTCTCGTCCCGGACGAAGGCCGGCTCACCGATGACGCGCAAAAGCGCCTGACGGCCATCCAACAATTCACCGAGCTGGGCTCGGGCTTTCGCATCGCGGCGGCCGACCTGGAAATCCGAGGCGCCGGAAATCTGCTCGGCAAGCAGCAGTCCGGACATATCGCCGCGATCGGTCTGGATCTGTACATGCAGATGGTGGAACAAGCGGTGCAGCGGCTGAAAGGCCAGGTCGTGGAGGACGAGCCCGATCCCACGCTGCGTCTGAACGTGTCCGCATTTATTCCCGAGGACTACGTCGCCGACCCCCACCAGCGGCTCTCGCTGTACAAACGGCTTTCCTCGTCCACCCAGATCGGCGATCTCGCCCTGCTGCACGGAGAGATTCAGGACCGGTTCGGACCGCCGCCGGAACCGGTTGAACGGCTGCTCGAGGTCATGCAGATCCGCCTACAGGCCAAGGCACTGCGGCTGGTCTCGATCGAGCTCAAAACAGGGTCGGTCGTAGTGACGCTTGATGCAAAGAGCAAGGTCGCCCAGACGGCGATCCAGCGTCTCATGGATCGATACCACACCCGGATCCGCTTTCTGTCTCCACTGGCGTTTGAGCTCCAAATGCCGCATCAGGACTGGACTTCCATCTTTCCTGAACTCACCGCAACCTTGCAAAGCCTGGGAGTCTGTGATACCAACAGCACAGCGACATCGCCTTCGCTCGATTGATCCCACGAGGATTCACACTCCGATGCATCGACCAATGACGGGTTTTGCCGCTGCTACGGCCGTCCGGCGGGCTGGCCTCCTGACGCTGATGCTCACAGGGCTGTTGGCCGCTTGGGCCGGATGCACGCCGCCGCCGTCTGACGAGCGGGTCGTCGCGTTCGTCAACGGGAAACCGATCACGCAGACGGAGTTCGAGCACGAATGGGGCGCCCTTCCCGAAGCCACCAAGGCCCGCTACGAAAAGGAAGGCGGACAGCAGACGTTCCTGAAGGAACTCGTCGATGATGAAATCCTCCTGCAGGAAGCCCGCAAACTCGGACTCGATCAGAGCGACGCATTTCGTGACCGTGTCCGCCGGTACAAAGAAAAGCTGCTGAAGGACGAGCTGCTCAAGGACCGGATGAAGACGACGGTGGAACTCACGAAGGACGAATTAGACCGGTATTATGAAGAGCACGCCGGTGAGCTGTTGACCCCACTCAAGGTGCGCGTGGCCCAAATGTTATTGCCCAATTTCCCCGCGGCCAAAGACCTGGAAACGCAGGTCAACCGCGGCGGAGACTTCGGCAAGTTCGCCCAGCGCTATTCGATCGACTACAAGACGAAGGCGAAAGGCGGTGATCTCGGTCCCTACCGGAAGGGGCTGGTTCTGCCCGAAGTCGACGAGGTCCTCAAGACCCTGAAACCCGGTATGGTCAGTGCGCCCATCAAAACGGAGGCCGGGTACTACCTGGTCCAGGTCACCGCTCTGGATCCGGAAATCATCCAGGCAGACCAGGCCAAGCGGGAACGGCTTCGCCAGGAGCTGCTGTATCGGAAACGAAAACTGTATTACGACAGCGTGATTGCGGAAATCAAAGCCAAGGCTGTCGTCCGGGTGTATGACGGCTCACGCCCTGTCGCCGATGGCCTGACCAAGCGGTAGCAGACGGCTGCTTCCGCATCCCTCGCTGAATCCTGTACAATCACCCGATCGTCGCGCGACTCGCAACCTGTCGCGTCGACAGGCCATGATCATCTCTCGCACAGCCATTCGCGTCTCGCTGCTCCTCGCCGCTTTGCTGGCCACGGCCGCATTCGGTCCCGACCGTCTCGTCTTCGCGGCGAAGGTCGAAGATCGGATCGTGGCCATCGTCAATTCCGACCTGATCATGATGTCTGAGCTCAAACGGGAAATGGCGACCGAGCGTGAGCAGATCGAAAAGCGCTACCGCGGCGACGAATTATCCCGCCACCTGCAGCGGGCCGAAGGTATCGCGTTGACGACCATGATCGAACGCCGCTTGCAGATCCAGGAGGCGAAGGCCAAGAGCGTGGAGGTCACCGAGAACGAAGTCAAACAGGCCATCAAACAATTGGCCCAACAGGGCGAAAAGCTCGATGAGAAGGATCCGGCCAGCATGAAGAGCGTGCGCGACCAGCTCACACTGCTCAAGGTCGTGGACCGGGAGGTGCGCAGCGGGGTGATGGTTGCGGATCCGGAAATGAAGCGGTACTACCAGGAGCACCGCGATCGATTCGCGCTTCCGGAAGAGTACACGTTGAGTCAGATTTTCCTGAAAGCGTCGGCGCCAGATGAAATGGCGAATAGAAAATCCAAGGCCCGTGACATCATGAAGTTGATGAAGCAAGGCGAGTCGTTCGAGGACCTCGCGCTTCAGTATTCGGACGGACCTACCGCCTCACGAGGGGGGCGATTAGGGCTGGTCCGCCAAGGAGAATTGCTGCCGGCGATCGAACGAGGCGTCAGTAATCTCGTGCCGGGCGGCATTTCGGACGTGATCGAGAGTCCGGAAGGCCTGCACATCGTCCGGCTCGACGACAGGAAGCCGAAGCAGTTCAGGCCGTATGAAGAAGTCCGGCAGGAAATTCAGGCGCTGGTCTATCAACAGAAAAGCGAAGACATGTTTCAAGCCTGGCTCGCGCACTTGAAGAACAAGTCCTATATCGAAATCAAATTCGACAGCGCGCCTTTAAAGCAGACCACAAGCGTTCCCGCCCCTCCCCCGTCACCGACGAATAAGCCGTAACGCCTCCGGTCAGCCCGAGCGCCTCTTCCAAATGGCGGAGGGCCGCCGTCCGCTCGCTCGCCTTCAGCTTGTCAGCCTTGGTCGCCACCACCACGGGGTCATACCCAATCGCCCTGAGCCACAGCACGGTTTCGGGATCACGCGGTCCCACGACACGGCTCTCGACCAGCATGACGACCGTGCACACCTGTTCGCGCCGGTCAAGGTAGGCCTCGATCAACGGCGCCCATTGCGCCCGGTCTGTTTTCGACACCTTGGCATAGCCATAGCCGGGCAGATCGGCCAGGACGAATCGCGGCAACCGGGGATCGTCCGTGGCGACGGCAAAGAGGTTGACGGCTCGCGTCTTTCCGGGCGTGCGGCTGACCTTGGCGAGTCCTTTGCGCTGAAGCAGCGAATTGATCAGCGAGGACTTTCCCACATTCGAACGGCCCACGACGGCAATTTCCGGAACGGGACCGGAGGGAAATTGTTCTGAGCCGACGCAACTTCTGATAAACTCGGCCTGCAAAATTTTCACGAGACACCTGCGTCATGTCATACGGGTCCCGCATGCGGAAGTCAACCAAGCGGCGAGGCAGCCGCCTCATGCCGATCCTCCTGCTGTGCATGGCCGTGCCGGCTGCTGCGCTGGGACTACTGTGGCTGATTACGTTTCCCGATGTCTCGACCCTGCGGACGACCAATCCCACGACGACCGCGCTGATTGAGGCCCGCCAGACGGAGGCGGACGCCAAAGGGACCAACCTCGGGCGGCATTGGGTCTGGGTGCCCCTGTCCCGGATGTCCCCTCATCTGCGGCGTGCCGTCGTGGCTGCCGAAGATGCCTCCTTTTTCACGCATGAGGGCTTCGATTGGGAAGGCATGAAGGACGCCGCGCTCTACGATCTCGAGCAGGGCGCGCTCAAGCGCGGCGGGAGCACCATCACCCAGCAGCTCGCCAAGAATCTCTATCTGTCGTCCGAGCGGTCGATGTTCAGAAAGGCACAGGAGGCGCTGATCACTCGTTCGCTCGAACACCACCTCACGAAGGAGCGCATTCTCGAGCTCTATCTCAACGTCGCTGAATGGGGCATGGGCGTGTATGGAGCAGAGGCGGCGGCACGGCACCACTTCAGAAAGCCGGCCGCCGACTTGACCGAGGAAGAAGCGGCGTGGCTCGCCGCCATTCTTCCCTCGCCCCGGCGTTACGATCCCCTGCGGAAGACGACCTCGCTCGTCCGACGGTACGAACGGGTCCTTCATCGCATGAGTCAGAACACGCGTCATCAGACGCGGGTCCAATAGCTGCGGATGTCCGGCTGGCGCGTGACGGCGTGCGTGACGGCGTTGAGCCTGACCCTGCTTGGTCAGGCTGCGGCCGAAGCTCCCGAAACGGACCCTTCCCTCGAAACGGACGAACTCGTCATCAGCGCCACGCGCACGCCAGAAGCGATCGAGCGAAGCGCGGCAGCCGTGACGGTGCTGGAGCGGGACGTTATCCAGCGCTCGCCCTATCCCGGCGGACATGAACTGGATGATGTCCTTCGCTCGGTTCCCGGGGTCCAACCGGCCCTCCTCAGCAGCCGCTACAATCATCCCACCGCCCAATCGGTCACCGTGAATGGCCTGGGAACCCGTCGGGCCCTCGTGCTGCTCGACGGCGTGCCGCTGAACGACGGATTCGGAGGCTGGATCAATTGGGGCTTGATCCCTAATGATCTGGAACGGGTGGAGATCGTCCCCGGGGGAAGCTCCAATCTCTACGGCACCTGGGCGATGGGGGGAGTGATCCATGTCATCACGCGGACGCCTGCCTCCGGAACGAGCCTCACGCTGGACAGTCAGGCCGGCTCGCTCAGTACCTATCAGCAGGCGCTCAACGCCCGGTATGGGAGCGATCGTTTCCGCTTGTCCCTGGGATACCGGTGGTTCCACACGAACGGCATCATTCCCGTCCCGGACTATCAGCGGGGACCCGTCGATCGAACGAACGATTCACGGCACGAATCCTTCAACGGGAGCCTTGCCTGGCTGCCGACACAGTCCACCACATTCGATCTTTCAGGAAGCTACTTCCATGAGGACCGTACGCTTGGCACCACGCTCAGCATTGCCTCACGGACGATCGGCAACGTGTCGCTCGGGATGCGCAGCGATCAACATCGCGCCGGGCTGTGGGAAGGGAAGCTCTTTGGACAATGGCAAACCTTCCGCAACCTGACGTCCCAGATCATCCCGGCCCCGCTCGTGCGGCTCGGCGAGTTTCAGAACAGTATTCAAACGATTCCCAGCAACGACTTCGGCGGCTCGCTCCAGTGGAGCGGTCGGCTGTTCGACCACGATCGGCTCGTGTTGGGGACGGACGCCCGCACGATCATCGCCCAATCGACCGACCAGCTGTTTTCGCAAACCGCCTACCTCGGCCAAACTCTGTCACGGGGCCAACAACTCGGGTGGGGGCTCTTCGGTGAATGGATCCTGCC
>DASVBB010000172.1:0-11838 GCA_036376045.1 Nitrospira sp. | reverse complement strand
CGCAGGCGGCAAAATATCAAATCCGCAAGCAGGGAAATCCGCGGAGCGAGCAAAACAGTCTGCAATTGGAAGTGCGGGTCAGCGCCGATTCCTACGTGACGATCGTCGATGTCGATTCCGAGGGAGGCATCAATCTCTTATTTCCTAACAGCTATCAAAACCGCCAATACCACGGTGACGGCTTTGTGCGCGCCGGCGAACTCGTGTTGATTCCCGATTCGCTCAACCCGGGGAACCAATCCGGCTTTTACTGGGACTATAGCCCTCCCAAAGGTACCGATACGATTCGCGTCTTCAGCAGTACCGACCTTCAAACGGCGCAGCTGATCCGCGATCGTGTCGCCTCGCTGCAAGGTGCTTCTGGGAATGCTTCCGCCACGCTCAAGACCCGCGCCATCGCCAGCGGGATGCAGTCCTTGAGACAGCAGCTGACGGCCGTCGCGGCACGGGGCATCTTGACGGTGCCGGATACTGGCGCACATGTGCCGGGAGCAAGCAGTCCGGTTCTCCCTGACGCCGGGCAGCCACCTGTAGGTCTGCCGGGTGTCGAGAATCCCATCTCGCCGACGCCGGATGCCGTGCCAGCGGCATCCATTGCCGCGATGCCGGAGAGTGCTGCTGCCGCATCCGCCCCACCGGCTGATTGGGCCGCGACGTCGATTACGGTTGCGATTTCCGAGTAGTCAAGGTGCGAGCCGAGCGACGTTATGAACCTGGCTCGATGGTGACTTCCGTGGTCACGGAATTCGCGATGAAACATCCGCTATGGGCCTGTTCATGGAGTTCGGCGAGTTCCGTGGGAGACGGTAGCGTGGGACCGCTGAATTCAATGCGAGGGCGTAAGACGACGCGCGTGATGGCCAGCCTGCCCTTCTCATTCTTCTCGAGGTATCCCACGGCCTGATCACTGTAACGATCGACGACAAAGCGCTTCTTGGCTGCGACGGCCAGAAATGTCAACATGTGACAGCTGGATAACGCGGCGACGAGCGCTTCTTCAGGGTTGACGAGTGCAGGATTGCCACGGTACGCGGGGGCAGCGGACAGGGGGACCCGGGCCCCGCCTTCAAAGATCACCGCATGATCCCGGTTGTAGGTGTCATAGGTAAACCGTTCCGATTCTCTCTTCCATTCGAGGCCAATCTTGTGTTCCGACATAGTTCCCTCAAGAGGTGCGTTACATCAGGTCGTCTTCCGTGAACTGGTGATGCCTGTAGCCGGCTAAGCTGGAGGCAACAAGCGTCCTCAGCTCCAGCCGCTTCGGTTTGCCGGTGGAGGTGTACGGCACATCTCGGCCCACCAGAATGACCTTCGGACACTTCGAAAACGGCAGCAATCGGCGGCAGTGCATCAATAGATCACGTTCCGTGGGTACCCGAGCACCGTCTCTCAAGACGACATATCCGGCAATTTCCTCTCCGTAGTAGCGGTGGTCGAACGGCACGGCCATCGCGAACCGCACGAGTGGATGGCTGTTCAGCGCGTCGTCGATTTCAAGGGGCGAGATATTCACGCCGCCTCGAATAATCAATTCTTTCAGCCGCCCGGAAATGAAGAAGAACGGTCGGCCCTCCCCGTCTCGCACATAAAAGCCTTCGTCGCCGGAACGGAACCAGCCCCATTGAAACGCGCCGTCATTCGCATCGTCCCGTTTGTAGTAGCCTGCGCACACCGTCCCTCCGCGGATGCAAATTTCTCCCCTCGACGTTTCGGGGAGTTGCTGACCATTGTGATCGAGGATCGCCATCTGGGTGTGTAGCAGCGGGACACCGATGGAAGGAAACTCAAAGTCCCTCATCCAATGACGATGTGCCTGCGGTGCCAAGTCGTTCGGGAGAAAGCAGGAGTAACAGGTCGTTTCCGAAAGGCCGTACCCGTGACGAATGGGAAATCCGAACCTGTCTTCGAATCGTGCCGCCGTGTCTTTCAGCAGCGGACCGGCACCGCAAATGAATCCCTTGAAATGCGGTAGCCGGCGCGCCGCCACGTTCTCATCTGCATCCATCAGAAATTCCAGCAGCGTGGGAACGACGCTGACGCAAGTGATGCCTTCGTCCTCCAGCTTTTGCCAGAAAGCACCACTCCTGAACTTGCGATTGAGCACCACGCTCCCCTTGAAGTAGAACGGCGTGACGAGTGTCACCACGGTGCCATTCACATGATGAATGGGGAGCACACACATCAGACGGTCATGCATCCCGAACCCATGCCAGTCCGCGATGGCATCCGCATCGGTCAACAGATTGGCAACGGTCAAGACCACGCCCTTGGGCGGGCCCGTCGTCCCCGACGTATAGACGATCAGCGCTTCATCATCCAACGAGCCACCGGGGGCTGAAGCGTTCGAGGTACACGAACGGGATGGCGTCTCGCCGTTGGTGCGCTGCGCTCTCACGTTGAGAAAGCCTTCCTTCCCGACGGCCATCACGCGTCGCAATGACGGGAGCTCTCGTTGAAGGTCTGTCAGTTCTTCCAGATCGCTGTGCCAGCAACACACAGCGGCGGCTTCCGAGTGCTCGAGTATGAAACGCTTCTTCTCCGGGGATTCCTCGACATTGATCGGGACGACTGTCACCCCTGAGACCCAGGCGGCAAAATACAGGATCACCGTGAAGTCATGATTAAAGAGTACGGTTGCGAGGCGGTCTCCCCGCCGAAGGCCGGCCTCCTCGCGAAGCCTCGCGGCCGTCTCCAGGACAACCGATCCGAATTGCGAATAGGAATAGGTGTGGTGAGCCGCGCTGTCCTCATCGCAATAGGTCAGGTACGGCCGATGGCTCAAGTTCCGATCGAAGACGCGCGACGTGAAGAAATCGGCAAAAGAACTCCACGGCAGGGCGGGGCACAGCCCTTCGATCGTTCTTGCTTGCGCGATATGCTCAGGTACGGCGATCACGCGGAAGATACTCCCTCTTGCTGGGCCCCGTGTACAACGCCCGCGGCCTCATGAGACGGTTGTGGCTCTGCTGCTCGATGACATGCGCACACCATCCGGTGATGCGTGAACAGACAAACACCGGTGTATAGAGCGCTGGCGGAATGGCCATCAGGAGATAGGCCGCTGCCGTGTAGAAATCCAGGTTGGGGTAGAGCCCTTTTTCCTCGCGCATAACCTGCTCCACCACGGTCGCAATCTCGTACCAGCGACGATCGCCGCAGATGCGGCTCAACTCTGCTGCATGGCGTTGGATGATGCCGGAGCGGGCATCTCCGTTCTTGAGGACTCGGTGACCGAAGCCCATGATTCGGCGCTTGCGTGCGAGTGCCTCCCGTACCCATCCCTCGGCCTTGTCAGGATGGCCGATTTCGACAAACATTTGGGCGACGGCTTCGTTCGCTCCGCCATGCAAGGGTCCCTTGAGCGTCCCGATCGCCGAGGTGATCGCCGAGTGGAGATCTGTCATGGTCGATGCAGTCACCCGTGCCGAGAACGTAGACGCATTGAATTCGTGTTCCGCATACAGCGTGAGCGAGACGTCGAGCACGTGAGCCATGGCATTCGCCTGATCGTCCCCCTTCCGGCCCGTCAACAGATAGAGAAGGTTTTCAGCGAAACTCAGATCCGGGCGTCGTGAAACGAGAGGTGTGCCGTTCGCGATCCGATGCGCCGCCGAGATCAGCAACGGCATCTGCGCCAGCAAACGAATCGATTTACGGATGTTGGCATCCCGCGAGCTATCCCCGGCATCCGGATCTGTCATGCCGAGAATGGAGACGGCAGTTCTCAGCACATCCATCTGATGTGCGCCTTGAGGCATCACGTTGAGAAATGCCTCGACCGGACGGGGCACAAGTGATTGCCCAATGACCTGCTCTGAAAAGCCTTTCAACTCACGGCGCGTCGGAAGATGTCCCAGGAGAAGGAGATAGGCCACTTCTTCAAACGTGCCGTGCTCCGCCAAGTCGGCAATCCCATACCCCCGATAAAGCAGACCGGACTCGCCCTCATCTACCAGACACAGCGCTGATTCCCCCGCGATCACACCTTCGAGCCCCGGGCTATAGGGAGGTTGCTGTGCTTCACGCGCCGGAGAGTCACTCATTGCCGTACCCATAGATCCCTCCCCCCTTGTGATTCGAGAGATTCCGGATAACGGAGGAGCTCATATAGTTCTTGCCGCGTCATCATATGATGCAGCCAATCCCTCTGCGTGCCGAACAGTTTCAACTCGGCCAAGAGTGCTTCGACCGCCTGCAACGCCGTCCGTAAGGCGGTGACAGGGAACAGCACGCCACGATAACCCAGGGAGGCAAATTCGTCGCAGCTCAACAACGGAGTTTTTCCGAACTCGGTCATGTTGGCCACCAAGGGCAGTTTGATCCCTGCGTGCTGCATCTCCTGCGAGAAGGCGTGAAATTCGTCAGCCGACTCCAAGGCCTCGGGAAACAGCGCATCGGCTCCGGCTTCCGCATACGCTTTGGCGCGGCGCACCGCCCCTTCGAAGCCCTCCACCGCGCGCGCATCTGTGCGGGCAATGATCAGAAAGTCCCGGTCGCTTTTCGCCCTGACCGCGGCCTGAATTTTTGAGGTCATTTCCTCGACCGGGATCACTCGCTTGCCCGGAAGATGCCCGCATTTCTTGGCTGACTCTTGATCCTCGATTTGCATGCCCGCCAGGCCCGCTTCCTCAAACGTTCTCACTGCGTCAGCAACGTCAGAGGGACCGCCGTATCCGGTGTCGGCATCGACGATCGTCGGGATGGAGACTGATCGCGCAATTCTTCCCGCTTCGTCCGCGACGTCAGCGAGGGTGAGCAATCCGATGTCCGGGATGCCGCGGCAGGCAGATAACGCGGCGCCGGACACATAGACGGCCTCGTACCCTGCACGTTCGATTTGCAAGGCAATCAGTGCATTGAAGGCCCCTGGAATGCTAATGGTCCGCGTGCGCAGCAACTCGTGAAGGCGGGAGGTTTTCGTGCCGTGAACATCCGTCATAACTTCAACTATTGGTTCGTAGAAGCGGCATAAGCGCCGAAATATCCTTCATTGTGTCCATCTTCCAGACCTGTCGAATCAGACGTTCCGTGCGGGTCTGTCCCAACCGTCTGGCCACCAATCGCCTGAATTTCCCTTCAAGCTCTTGGTCCGACATCGGATTGCCGGGGTGGCCCAGCGGCACATCTTTTTGTTTTGTATAGGTCTTCCCTTCACGGGTTCTGACCGTGATACGGGTCGGCATGGCCACTGGGTAGCGGTCCACGAAGGCGGGTTCCCGCACGACTCGAACCTTTTTCATCAGTTCGCGCACTGCCGGATTTCGCAGTTGCGTTGGCCCGAACGACTGCAGCGTCACCCGTCCGTCTTGGAGGGCGATCGCGACGCAGTAGGGAAAACTATGATCTGCGGTTTCGCGTGTCGTCGGCTGCCACTTTTCGGGCTCACGTCCGATGATCTCGATGGCGACATCGTAACTGCCGATTTCGATCTCAGAGAGATGTTGAATGGCCCGCTCTCCCTCAACCTGCACCAATTCCGCGCGGAGCTCCAAGGCCGCTTCCACGGCAGTCTGGGCGTGATACTCCACAGGGTAGTGTTTGATATAGGTATCAAGAATCTTGAATGCAGGCGCGTGCTGACCGCCTGCCGCGGATCGCTGATCTGTTTCCCCTGCGAGTTGCGCCAGCTCGAGCGGTCCCGATACGAGTTTCATGAAACCCTTTTCTCCTTCAAAGATCGGAGCCGGTCCCGTCATACCGAGCTCGGCCAGCATGGCGGCAAACACGCCGTTACGCGCCGCATTGGAGAACGCGCAAGCCTTCCACATTGACAGATCCCCGACACGAGTTTGTCGCAGGGCCACATTGGCGACGCCGGCGAGGTTGAGCGCGTGTCGGCTCTGGGTCTCCGACAGCTTCATGACATTGGCCGCGGCTAGCGCTGAAGAAAACGGGCCGTAGGTCACATGATCCCAACCACGCGGACGCAACGCTGCGGCATCGCACAAGCGACACTGGACCTCGTAGGCAAGTGTGATGGCTTGAATGACGCGCTTTCCCGACGCACGATTCGATTCGGCGACTGCGAGGACGGCTGAGATATTGTCGGACGGATGGGCCGGTTCCTTGGCCAGATAGGTGTCGTTGAAATCGAAATACCTGACCAGCCCGCCATTGGCGAACGTCGCGAGATCCGGGAGCGTCTTGTGGCCGGTTCCCCAGAGCGTGGCACCCCTGACCATCTTGACCCGTTGCGCGAATTGCCGTGCGAATCGGCATGGCGGAGCGCTCCAGGCGCCAAGCGCGCATCCTAGGCTGTCGAGCACCCGTCGTTTCACTTCATGGACGACGGCCCCGGGCAGAGCTTCGAAGCCCAACGAGCGACTATAGCGGGCGAGACGATCCGCAAGCATTCCGACACCTCTCCTGATACCGACCGGCCTTGCACCTATGCTTCGCTTCTTGCCATTCTCGTCTGCCGTTTCTCGACAAATTCCTGAACGGCCTTGCGCTTCTCCGAACTTGCACACAGGTGACCGAAAAGCTCAGCTTCTCTCACGAGCCCTTCCGACAGCGGGATGTCGAATCCTCCCCGGATGGCATGCAGTACTGCCTGAACTGCGGCCGTGCCGCGTGCCGCGATCATCCCGACGAGGGCTTCCGCTTGCGCCATGAGTTCGTGGTTGGGAACCACGCGGCTCACCAAACCGATGTGAAGGGCTTGCTCCGCCGTGACACTCTCTCCGGTCAACAGCATTTCTGCAGCCTTGGAAGTCCCCACCACCCGCGACAAGCGTTGCGTGCCGCCGAATCCGGGAATGAGGCCCAGCTTGATTTCCGGCAATCCGAGCGATGCCCCGCTCGCGGCGATCCGTATCTGGCAGGCCAGCGCGAGCTCGAGACCTCCACCGACGCAAATCCCGTTGATCGCAGCCACTACCGGCTTGTCACAGCGCTCGATGTGATTGAATAGCGCTTGGCCCTGCAGGGCAAAATCGGTTCCTGCGTGACTGGTGTTCAGTCGGGTCAATTCGTGAATGTCCGCTCCCGCACAGAAAAACCGCCCTGAGCCGGTCACGATAATGGCTCGCACGTAGTCGTCCTGCTCGACCTCGCTCAGCACCTGCTCCAATTCCTTCAGCATCGAACCCGTGATGGTGTTCGCCGGCGGGTGATGGAGCGTGATGCGAGCGATCTGGTGAGAGATCGTCAGTAGCTGATGGTTCATGGCGTCCTCCCCTAGCGCACGGTCGTGCTCCGCCAGGACGATCGTGCGTCCGGATCTTAGTCAGCCGACATGCCGTGCTCGGTGCTGTCCTTGATGGGCCACGATCGCGGCAAGGAGCTGTGGCAGTCCGTCTCCAGTCGTGGCCGAGGTACCGATAACGACGGGGCACCATTGGCGTAAGTCCCGCAAGGTATTTTCTGCTCCGGGATGGTCACACTTATTGACGACGATAATATGGGCGATTTCCAGCAGACCTGCCTTCATCGCCTGCACTTCGTCCCCAAGACCGGGTGCGACGACCGCGATGACCGTGGGAGCGACCTGCAGGATGTCTGCTTCATTCTGTCCGACGCCGACCGTTTCAATCAGCACCACGTCGTAGCCTGCGGCCTCCAAGACGTGCCGCGCATCGCACGTCGCACGCGCAACCCCGCCGTAATGACCGCGTGTTGCCATACTTCTGATGTAGACGTCCGGGTCATCCGCATGGTCTTGCATCCTGACACGGTCTCCCAGCAGTGCCCCGCCCGTCATGGCGCTGCTCACATCGACGGCCAGAACGGCAACCTTCAACCCCTGCCGGCGATAGGCGCGTACAAGTGCGTCAATCAACGTGCTCTTTCCCGCTCCGGGATAGCCGGTCACGCCGATGACCAGACGCGGCTGTGCCTCCGAAGAAAGCAGGCGTAGCCCCTCAGTGCCATCGGGGTGCTGACGCTCCAACAGCGTAATGAGACGGGACACGGCTCGAACGTTCCCTGACCTCACCAGCTCGACAAGCGCGGCAACCCTTTCCGTTGCAGTGGTGATCATGCCGGCAGAACTCGTCACCGGACAGCCTCATAGGTCGTGTGTCGTTCGTACACGCACGAAAGCCGCGATGACAGCGGGCGGTTCAACACCATTCCCATCTGCCTTGCCGCGTGCACGACGATCCGTTCATCCACGTCGACCGAAGCCCCGGATGCTCTCAGCGCATAGACCACGTCTTCGGTCGCCACGTTGCCCGACGCGCCCGGTGCATAGGGACAGCCTCCGAGTCCCCCGGCAGACGTGTCGAATGAGAGAATCCCGTATTCGATCCAGGCAGCCAACACATTGGCGACCGCCATGCCGTAGGTATCATGGAAATGAAGCGACAGTGCCGTTCGACCGAGGTGTGGCGTGACCGCATCCAACAATCGTCTCACGTCACCGGGAGCAGCTTTTCCGATCGTGTCACCAAGCGAGATCTCATCCACGCCTAGCTCGAGTAACTCCTGCATCACTTGCACCACCCGCAAGGGCGCGACCGCCCCCTCGAATGGGCAGTGGGTCACTGTTGAGACATATCCCCGTACGGCCATGCCATCCCGTTTTGCCTGTGACACGACTGGCTTGAACCGCTCAATCGATTCGCGCAGCGTGCAATGGATATTCCGTTGAACAAACGTGTCTGAGGCAGCCGTGAAGACCGCAATCTTGTCGACCGCCGCCGCCCTCGCCCGTTCCAATCCCCGCTCGTTCGGCACCAGGGCGGAATAGATGACGCCAGCGCGTCGCTCAATCCTCCTGAAGACTTCATCTGAGTCCGCCAGTTGAGGAATGGCTTGCCTCGAGACGAACGACCCCACTTCGATTTCCGCCACTCCGCTCTGCGACAAGGTGTTCACGAACGACACCTTGGCCTCCGTCGAGACAATGCCTGCTTCGTTCTGCAGCCCGTCCCTCGGACCGACCTCGGTAATCCGAATCGACGGCACGACCTGGTCTCCGTTCTGCTGCGAGCGCATGGGTTGGTCCTCTACTCCCCTGCCGGACTGGGCCACACCGGTGTTCGCCGTTCGCGGAACGCGCGAAATCCTTCCTGTGCCTCTAAGGATAGTCGCGCCCGGATGTTCGCGCTCAGGCAGATCTCCCAGGCCTCGTCCGCCGAGACACGGCCGATCCGACGCAGGAGCGCCTTTGTGTCACGCACCGCCTGCGGTGCCGCTCGGGAGATTTGCTCCGCCAATGTGGTGACCTGGGCATCAAGCCCCGTCGCATCCACCACTTCGTGCACGAGACCGGCCTCTCGCGCAATGGCGGCCGAAAACGGCTCTCCGGTGAGGCAGAACCGCCGAGCGAACGATTCTCCGGTCTTCCGAAGCACAAATGGACTGATCACGCCCGCGACGAAACCCAAGCGCACCTCACTGAACGCGAACGTGGCCTCTGTTGCAGCTACGGCAATATCCGACACGGCGATCAATCCCACCCCTCCGCCATGTGCGGCTCCCTGAATTCGTACCATGACGGGACAGGGACATTCGTCGATCGTTCGGAACATCGTCAGCAAGCGCTCTGCATCCTTTCTGGCTTCCAACGCAGACACTGTCCGGTCCGGACCCATCCAGCGGAGATCGGCCCCTGCGCAAAAGGTTTCGCCAGCACCTGCGAGGATGATGACGCGCACCGAGCGATCCTGCCCCAACCGGTCGAAGGTCCGGCGAATTTCTTCCACCATCGCGGCATCGAACGCATTGCGCCGGTCCGGGCGATTCAACGTCACCCGCGCAAGTCCCTTTTCCGACTCAACAAGGATGGACATCGGCTCCCTTATGCCTGGTCACATGCGGAAGACAGGCGGATAGGACCGCCGCACCGGCATCGTCATCGCAAGGTCCAGACACAAACCGAGGATCGACCTGGTCTCCGCGGGATCGATAATACCGTCGTCCCAGAGCCGGGCTGTGCTGAACAAGGCGCTGCCTTCCCGTTCGTACTGCGCGATCGTCGAGTCTCGAATCCGGCGGTGTTCATCATCGGTGAGCGGCGCTTTATCGCGAGCCCGCTGCTGTTGTTTGACCGTGAGCAGTACGTGCGCCGCCTGTTGCGCCCCCATGACAGACGTTCGTGCGTTCGGCCAGAGAAAGAGAAATCGCGGACCATAGGCCCGGCCGCACATGGCGTAATTGCCGGCTCCATGCGAGGCGCCAATGATGACGGTGAATTTCGGAACATCGGCTGTGGCCACGGCCTGTACCATTTTCGCGCCGTCCTTGATGATTCCCTGCGCTTCGTAATCCTTCCCCACCATGAAGCCGGTGATGTTCTGCAAAAAGACGAGCGGCAGCCGGCGCTGCGCGCAGAGTTGCACGAAATGTGCACCTTTCAACGCGGCCTCGGAAAGCAGCACACCATTGTTCGCGAGAATGCCGACCTGGTGCCCTGTCCAGCGAGCAAACCCGCACGTGAGCGTCCGGCCGTAGCGCGCCTTGAACTCCTGGAACTTGCTGCCGTCCACCAGACGGGCGATGACCTCTCGCGCGTCAAACGTGAGGCGTGGGTTGCTCGGAATGAGTCCGTAAAGTTCGCTTGCAGGGTACCGGGGATCCTCGCTCTCCATCTGCCTGCGCAGGATTGGCCTCCGAGGCACGGTATCGATGATCGAACGACAGATCTCCAACGCGTCGTGGTCGTCGTCCGCAAGGTGATCGCTGACACCGGACAACCTGGTGTGAAGATCGGCACCACCTAACTCTTCAGCAGTGACGTCTTCGCCGGTCGCCGCTTTGACGAGTGGGGGCCCCGCCAAATAGATGGTGCCGGTTCCCTTCACAATGATGTTCTCATCGCACATGGCAGGCACATACGCACCACCCGCCGTGCACATACCCATCACAACGGCGATTTGCGGAACCCCGAGCGCCGACATCCTCGCCTGGTTATGGAAGATGCGGCCGAAATGCTCGCGGTCGGCAAACACCTCGGCCTGCATGGGCAAGAACACACCGCCTGAGTCCACCAGGTAGATCGCCGGAAGGCGGTTCTCGAGGGCAATCTCCTGCGCCCGGAGGTGCTTTTTGATGGTCATCGGAAAGTAGGTGCCGCCTTTGACGGTTGCATCGTTGGCGGCAATGACGCAGGGTCGCCCCGACACGTACCCGATGCCCGTAATCAAGCCTCCAGCGGGCAGCTGATCCTCATACATGCCTGATGCCGCCAGCGGACTCAGCTCCAGCCAGGGCGAGTTCGGATCGAGCAAGGCTGCGATTCTCTCGCGAGCCGTCAGCTTCCCGCGTTGCTTGTGAAGAGCGACTGCGTCGGTTGGTCCGCCGGATCTGGCGAGGGTGAGGTGCTTCTGGAGGTCGGCCAGGAGGCCTTCGTAATGTGCGCGGTTCGACCTGAATTCGTCCGAAGTGGAGACGATTGACGTCGTGAGACTGCGCATGGATCCCTCAATGATGTGGTTCGATGCCCTTCACGAATGCGACGATGTCCTGCATCGGCGCTCCCGGTCCGAAGATGGCCTTCACACCGGCCGCCTTGAGTGGGGGGACATCGTCGTCTGGAATGATCCCGCCGCCGAACAGAACGATCTCTCCGCCATCCCGCTCCTTGAGCAACTCCAGCACACGCCGGAATAGGGTATTGTGCGCCCCGGAAAGAATGCTCAGGCCGATGGCATCGACGTCTTCCTGAATGGCCGTACTCACCACCTGCTCCGGCGTCTGATGGAGGCCCGTATAGATGACCTCCATACCGGCATCGCGCAATGCACGGGCGATCAGCTTTATTCCACGGTCATGACCATCGAGACCCACTTTGCCGATCAAGACACGCATCGGTGCCGCTGTTACTGCCATGCCGTCACCTCACGGAGAAAATATTTGCCTTCCTCGTCCCTCCGGACATATCCGGCCTGGACA
>DASVBB010000165.1:0-63706 GCA_036376045.1 Nitrospira sp. | reverse complement strand
AGCTGCAACCGGCTGCATTCACTCGAGCAGCGATGCGCGAGGTGGCTGCTGGCCTGCCGGGACCGCAGTCAAGCCGATGAGGTCGCCGTGACCCAGGAATTGTTGGCGGAGATGCTCGGCGTTCGTCGTCAGAGCGTCGATCATGTGCTGGGAGAACTCGAATCAAAACAGATGATCGAGTGTCTGCGAGGATCCATCCGGCTCAATGATACTTCGGCATTGGCCTCCGTGGCCTGCGAATGCTATCAGCTTGCCAAAGAACGTCTGGACAATTGCCTCACCTAACTCCCCTCGTCGGCTCAGTACAATCCCTCTGACGATTTCAGTGAAATCCCTACTTCGCCGCTCAACCGCCTCTTTCGTAAGATCATCTAGAGGAGGCAGTGGTGAAGGCGCGTTTCACACAGAACAGCTTAGAGATCGAACATCTGTGCACCAGGCATCGCTTGCTGTCCAAGCTGCCGGGAAATGACCGGCAACGGATTGCAAAGAAGATGCGTCTCGTTTCGCTGAAGCCCTTCCAACGGATCTATGACGTCAGTGGGGTCATCACGGACGTGTTTTTCCCTCTTTCCGCCGTCCTGTGTTTTCTCGGGACCACGATGGAGGGGGATGTCGTCGAAGTCGGGCAAATCGGCTCCGAAGGCATCGCAGGCGTGGAAGTGGCCATGCGCACGCGATTTGCCGGGATGTCGCTCATGCGCGCGGCGATCGAGATACCCGGAGTCGCTTTGCAGATGAAAGCCGAGGATTTCGCCGAGGAGGTCGACTGCTACGCGACGGTCAACCGTTGCGTACGGCGGTACATCGGATTTGTGCTCGCCCAGTTACAATTTTTGATCGCCTGTAACCGCCATCACCCCGTCGAGCAGCGCGGCGCCCGATGGCTGCTGTCGCTTCACGACCGCACCGGTTGCCGCGATTTGGCTCTGACTCAGCAGCACTTTGGCGATATGCTCGGTGTGACCCGTCAGACGGCGGACAGGCTTTTGACGGATTTCGAGACGGCAAATATTTTGGACAACCGGCGCGGAGCGGTGACGATCAAGGATCGCTCGAAGCTCCTCGATCGGGCCTGCGACTGTTACCATAGCCTCGCGAAGCGGTTGAAAACCCTCTTTGCGGCCTAATTCCAAAGACAACGCCAGAGGGAGACGAGGTCTAGTAAGGCATCTCGTCGTCGCTCAGACCGACATGGTGTCCGAGTTCATGGACGACCGTGTCACGGATTTCCTGCTTGATCTCCTCAGCAGTCTCGCACAGCCTGAGGATCGGTCCGCGATAGATGGCGATGCGCGGAGGCTGTTGTCCACCGGCGTGAAAGAACGACTCCTCCGCCAGCGACAGGCCTTGGTACAGACCCAGCAGATCGTCCGTCGATTCCAGGTTCAAGTCGTCGAGCACCTCGGGCGGAGGCTCTTCCTCAACAACAACCGAGACGTTTTGTGCAAGGCGTGCATAGGGCGGAGGCAAGTCGGCGAGCGCCTGTTCAACGAGGGTGCCGAATTCCTCATGGGAGAAATCCTGCCGGCGCCTCCTACCCATCGCTAATACCCTCGAGGGTTGACGTCCATGTACGATTTTTTCTCGACATCGTGGCCGAATCCTCCGCCCTTTTGACGAAGCGGCGGCGAATCCCAAATCACTTTGTTGCCCGGGGCCAGGTTGGCCGCCTCAATATAATGCTTTCTGGCTTCGTCTTGATGCCCCGATTTGTCGAGCGTCAACGCCAAATTGTAGTGCGCTTCCGCCGAGCTCGAATCGGCAAGAATGGCCTGACGGAACGCCTCCTCGGCGCCGGGGAAATTGCGTGATGCAAACAGCGCATTTCCCTTCTCGATTTGACTCGCGGCTGCCGGTTTGGTCCCGCTGGGAGGGGACAGGACGGTTCCGGTTTTGACGGACTGACTCGAACATCCAAAGGCGAGGGCAGAGACAAGAACCATCAGCGGGATGCGCATCGACACCTCCTTTGATGATATCGAGAATGCCACTTTAGAGATCCACAGTCACACCTGCCCGAAGAAACACCAACTGGCACGATACCTGTGAGAGCCCCAGGCATCTGGCCGCCGCTTCCCGATAGATCAAGGCTTGCGACGCGTACACGGTGGATTTTTCCGAGACCTCAGCTGGTGACGTCCGGTCGGTCTTATAGTCCGCAATCCAGATCGTCCCGTCAAGGCGGTAGATGATGTCGATGACCCCTTCCATCATTTGGTCCTCATTCCACGGCATGAGGAATGGCACCTCCCGCCCCAAGATGTGGGCGGATGTGAGCCGGGCATACGGCTCCGAGGCGACAAACGTCGCAAAGATGTCCGTGAGTGCCTCGGCCACCGTCGCCCGAAAGTGGTCGGTCTCCATAGAGAGCATCGGATCCAGTGTGGAGCCAATTCGGTTCAAGAGCTGGTCCGATGGTAAGCCAAAATCCCATTTTTCGAGCATGCGATGAGCGACGACGCCCACCAACCGGCTCACGTCGCGGCCGACACCGTGGCGAGCGGGAGGGGCGGAGGGAAGACGCTGCTCGTGGAGTGCGGTCGGCGTGACTCGCCATGCAGCAGTGCGAGCGGTGCGCCAGCGGGAAGTCCGGGTTTCCCACAAACGAACAAGCGACGCCGGATCTACCGCTGGACCGTTCTCGTTCGCCGTCGGAGACCGTCTGGGCCATTTTCGGTCAGGCGCCTGAACGACCCGATGGGTAAGCGCGCTGGAGCCAATAGTGACGGCCTTCGTCTGGGGATTGCCGATCTCGCCCTCGCCGATCTCCTGGAGCCAGCCAAGCACGGTTTCACCGACTGCCCGCGATGTGAGCCCTCCGGAGAGCAGCAACAAGTCCTTCGCCCGCGTCATGCCCACGTAGAACACGCGACGCCGTTCGGCGTTCTCTCGTTCCACGAGCTTCTCCTGCACTCTGGCATATCCGAGGGTCTGATGAGGGCCTGTGGACAAGCCGTAGATGCCGGTTGACCAGTCGTAGACCACCGCCGGCGCGGGCTTGTCTCGTCCGCTGCCTTGCTGCAGGCCTGGCAGCACGACAATGGGAAATTCCAGACCTTTGGCTTTGTGGACCGTGAGAATCTGGACCGCATCGGAAGCGTCTTCCGCCAACGGACTCTCCGCCTCCTCCGGCTGCTCCTCCAGTCTGGTCACCATCAATTCGATGAATCCACCCAGCGTGAGCCGCGGCCGATCGGTGAGCGAAGCGGCGGTCTGTTTGATCTTCATGAGATTTGCGACGGCCTGCTCTCCGTGCAGCGATGCCGCGGCCAATTCCAAGATTGGAAGTTCGTCAAACACCAATTGGATGGCCTCATCCAGCGGAACCGCCGCGGCCATACGATGCAGGATGGCCAAGCGGCGGTAGAGGCATCGCACGGTCTCCGATCGCGGATGGGACCACGTCATCGCTGTCGAATTGTGTAGATAATTGAACCAGCCCGCTTCGCGAAGGTCATAGATGTCTCGGTCCGTCAAGCCGCCGAGCGGCGATCGAAGCACGCCGAGCAGTGCGATGTGGTCATTCGGATGGTCGAGCACGCGAAGCACATTTATCAGGTCAATGACTTCCTGCCGCCTGTAGAAATGCTTCTCCCCTTCAATCAGGTACGGAATGTTGTATCGGCGGAGCGCGTCGAGATAGGCGTCGGCCTGCGTCAGTGTTCTGAACAGGAATGCGACGTGTCCTGCGGACACGCCCGGCCGAGTGAGCAAATCCTCCGAGAGCCAGCGCGCCAGGACTTCCCCTTCCGCTCTGGCCGCGGCGGCGGCATCGAACCGTTCATGGCCCTCCCTCGGAGAAACGACCTGGAGGACTACCCCTGTTTCCGGGGTGCTGGGCCGCCGGCGTACATCGCCTTGCAGGCGGACGTTGGCCGGCTGTACGAGGGGCTGCCGGAGGAAGAGCCGGTCGAACACCTCGTTCACCGGCTCGAGAATGCCTTGGTCGCTCCGGAAATTGGTGGTGAGGCTGTGCATGGATCCCCCATCCGCGAGCACCTTGTCGACCACGCGATCGAAGGCTTCCATGTCGGCCCTGCGGAAGGCGTAGATGGACTGCTTCGGATCTCCGACAATGAACAATTTTCCCGGCTCCAGCGTCATGTCCTGCCAAACCCGGGAACAGTGACCCGGCTGTTCGGCGAGCGCGAGCAGAATTTCGTACTGGACGGGATCCGTATCCTGAAATTCGTCAATCAGGACGGCTCGGTATTCGTACTTGATCCGTTCACGGACGTCGGGATGCTCCCACAGGAGTCGGCGCGCGCGTGCCAGCAATCCATCGAAGGAAATCCAACCCGTCTGGGCGAACGATGTCCTGATAGATTCGACGAACGGCCGGAGAAGCGTCAACAAATTGATGAAGTAGGCTTGATTAACTAATAGAAATCGCTGGCATAACCTGACGATTCGTCTCGCATCTGCGAAGTCCTGAGGCTCCCAATCGCCGATTCCCTGCCCAGGATCCTTGTCCAGCCATTCGCGCGCAGAGGGCTCCAGAAGAGCAACCGCTTCCGGTCCGTGTTCCTGGAAAAGCGTCATGAGGCTGATCGCTCCTGCGAGCATCTGCTCGATCTTTCGCCGCTTCGGCCGGTCATGGGCATCCAGCAGATTCTGCGCCCGCCTACGGATGCCGTCGATCCACTCCATGAGCGGCTTATCTGGTTCGGAGCCGACCTGATCAAAGAGTGCGCCGACATCGATCAGATCGCTGCAGAGGGCATAGGTGAGGCCACGGAGCTGTTCCAGCGTCGTGGACTCCAAGAGCATTTGCCACCGATGATGTTGGGTTCCTTCACGACCAAGCTCGCGATCGATCCAGACCTCCCACCCCATCTGAAAGGTTTCGTTGAAACGAAGCCCGTCGTCTTCCCGGAATGCGGGGTCCACTCCCGCTTCCAACGGATAGAGGCGAAGCAAATGTGCGGCGAAACCATGTACTGTCCCGATCTGCGCCTTTTCGAGGTCGCGCAGGGCCGCGCCGGCGCGCGTCGCGACATCGTCCGCCGTGAGGCCGTACCGGAGGCGGAGATCTTCAACCGCAACGCTTCCGCCATGGGACGGGTCAGCGGAAGCTGCAGAAGCCTGGCTCAGCACCGTCAGCCGTTCCCGCAGCCGGACTTTCATCTCTGTCGCCGCTTTGTTCGTATAGGTCAAGGCGACGGTCTGTGTAATCGAAACGGGGTGGGGTTCCTTCATGAGAAGATGAATGAGGCGGTTGACGAGCAATGTGGTTTTCCCCGTGCCGGCTCCGGCCACGACGACCACGTTGCGATCGAACGTTGTTTCCGCGGCCCGCCGCGCCTCCCGATCGGACACCGGGGCAAGGCTGCTCATGGGCTCACCCGCAGGCTCCGCAAGGCTCCCAGTGCCTTCGACTCGGGGGCTCGAGAGGCGCGCCACCACGTCGACGAATGCTCGCGCCGGCACGCGATGCGGAATTCGCACGTCTCACAGTATGTGTCCGGCATGATGAAGAACCGGCCGTTCCTGATCCCGCTGATGAGCTGTCCAAGGGTGTGACGTATCATGGTCCCCGAGCCGCCCGACCATTCATCTGCGTCAAAGGTCGATCGCATCACAGGAGTCGACCAGCGAGGGGCCAGAAAGTACAATTGCACCTCGCGCGGCGTGCCGTGCTCCGGAAACTGCAATCTGGCGTATAACGGCGGCTGAAGCCGATAGCCACGAACGGCGGATTGCACCAGCTGAGAATCTTCCATGCTGGCCTTTTTGCCGATCTTCAATTTGTAATCGATGATGCGGAGCGCTCCGGACTCGCGATGCCGGTCGAGACGATCGATCCGGCCACGGATCTTCAATGGCGTCGCATCCGTAGCGAGAAGATCGGCGATCTCGCCCTCAGCCGTAATTTCGAAGGCGACCGGCTCGAATGGTGTGCTGCGGAAGGCAAGGGTATCATCAGCGACGGCCGCTGCCATCACCTCGATGATCCGAGCCTTCGCAAGCTCCCATAGCAGATAGTGTCCTGTCCGATGCTGCCGTTCGACTTCGGCAGATGCCTCCTCAACGGCAGTCCTGATGCAAGAATTCATCGTATCGTCGGTGACTGGTTGTTCCGGCCAGCCGAGGGATAACAACAATTCGTAGCACCGTCGCAAGGCCGCGTGGGTGAACGTCCCGAGCACACGCGCGTCAAGTTCGTCCGATGGCGAGGCTCGTACAAGTCTGAGCTTCAGGACATCGGCAGCAAAATATTGAAATGGGCATCGGGCATATCGCTCGAGCGGAGTCGGCGCGATGCCCCGTTCCGTCACTTTCGCCCAGTGCGTCGTCAACGGCCCCGTCAGGCCGTCGAAGGCGGTCAAGGCCGGTTGCTCGTTCTCCGTCCGCGCAAGCGCCTCGATACCGTTGCGAAAGATGGCGGCTTCGCGTCCCGTGGCCTCGAGCACATCGGCGGGGTCTTTCCCCACTCCAGCCATCCATTGCGCGAGATCCGCCGGCGGAAGGAACCGGCTCGTCGCCGGCCGTTGGGAAAGACGCTCGGTCATACGACGGGGAATGAGGTCCACCGGCTGAGCGGGCATCCCGGACCTCTGCCGTGCGTCGTGGATGTAGGGAGAGGGTGCCAGAAGCCGTCCACTCTCATCGGCACGCTGAAATGACAGACACAAGCGCCGGCCGGCGGCCTGGGTGATCAGCGCAAAGAGCAACGCTTCTTCATCGTATCCCAGAAGCTTTTCGTCGACCTTATACCCCAGGGTGGTTTCCAGGACGCGACGGTGGCGGTCGCGCAGAAAGGGGTCCTCCCGAATGTACCGGGGAAAGACCTTTTCGTTGAGGCCCAGCACGAACAGGGCCTTGAACGGTAGTCCCCTTGCGGCCATGGCGTCCATCACCATGACTCCCCGCGGCGACGTTTGGTCGAGGGCAACGCTTGCACGTTCGAACGCATGGGTCAGCACATCCGCGAACTCCATCCAGCTCAGTTCCTGTCCGATGAGCGCGACGTCGTCGAGACTGCTGACGGTATGGTCGATGACCTCCCAAAGCTCTATCAGCGATGATCCGTGCGTCGTGGTGCCTTCGCGGCCATCCTCCGGCCTGAGAAGATGCGTTTCCACGAGAGACCGAAAACCTTGCAGCAAAGTCGCGAACGAGCCACGAAGTGGCAACGTCTCGTACGAACTCAGCAACCGCGAGATCATTCTCCAGAGCAGCGCGACGACCTCCGGTGCCACTTTGAAGGGGCCGAGGGCTCCGGACTCATCGCTTCCACCATCCAATTCGAGCATCGACTGACAAGCCCGCTCCAACCGCTTCCATTCATCAAGGCCATGCGTGATGTTCAGCGCTTCGGCCACAGCTCTCCATTGCTCAGGTCGATAGGCCCTCGAATCACTGCCGCCGGCTCCGGCGTAAAACGGCGACGTGACGACGTCGAGCACGGCGGAGCGGTAGAAATCATTGACGGGAAGTGCGGCCAATAAGAGAAGGGTCTTGCACAACGGATGATGGATCAGCGGCCGGCGTGCCATGGTGGCGAAGGGAATGCGGTGCCGATCGAAGCTTGTATGCAAGAGGGTCCTGTAAGGCTCCAAGGTGCGGGCCACTACACCGATCTCATCGAAGCGATAGGCATGTGTTTCCACCAGGTCGAGGATAGCTCGGCAGGTGGCCGACAATTCCTGCTCGGGACCGATGATGCTTTGTATGGACAGCTCCGGAAGCGCCGCCGGCCGTTCTCCACCCAGAGCGAGCGCTGGCTCTGCCCCCAGCATCGATTGAATATGGCGGTCGAAAAAACGCCGGGCAAAGGCGAACGAAGGATCGCTTTCCAAGGGAAAGAACAGCGTTGTCGGGCGGCTATCAGCTATCGCCTGAAACAGCGAAAGCTGCACCTGTGTGAGATCATAAAAGCCGTAATAGCAGACATGGCTGAGAGAGGCGAGAAAGGGTGAAGCGCAAGCGGCGGAGACAAGCCTTTCAGCCAGGTCGTCCGCTGTTCCGACGTTGAGGTCGGTGCTGACCTTGTGCACGGCAGCCTGCAGAGAGAAGACGGCCTGGAGCCAGTCCCGATCTTCGTCGCCGAAGCAACCCTCGGTAAGCGCCTGCAGTGCCGTATCCGGATCCACTCCCCCATCCTTCAAATCCCGAATTGCCGACCACAAGGCCGCCCACGTGCCAAACGAATCTCCGAGCCGCCGGAACGCTGAAGATTCGGACTGCGGCTTGGTGAGCACGTGCCGTATGAGGTGCTCGAAAAACAGATCGTCGACGATGCGAAGAGGGACCTCCCGCGTACGGTGGCGTTCCTCGTCGGCGACACGGAGGGCAAGTTGATGAAAGGTGAGCAGATGGACATTGAGCAACGATAACCGGTGATCAATGGCCAATAACCGCCGAATACGGTCGAGCAGCGGCGTCGATGGGACGACAACCGCGATATGGCTCCAGGCATCGGCAGTTTTGAGGCGTCGGATCAGTTCGACGAACGCGGTTTCGAGGGAAGGATGAAAGCGGCCGGTGACAACCTTGAGCATCTAGGAGTGAGGAGTGTGGAATGCCGGCTGTGAAATCCGTACCCACGGTTCATGCATGCTGAACACATTCCTCAATGTCCATACGTCCCCTTAACCGGTTTCCGGTCCGAGCAGTTCGCCGTTGCAATCGACACAGGCCCAATCGCCGTCGATGAAGGCCATAGGATCGCCACAGATCGGACAATCCGGCGGCGGGCCCTTGTCGATCCGGGGAAGAATCGGGAGCTCGATATCGTCTTCATCCATCAGTTCGCTACCCTTCCCGTGGGCGCATTTTGAGTTGCAAGGCCTTCTCTGCACTCTCGCGGCTGGGGACGCCGACGAAGGTCAGCCGCCCATCGATGATCGTCGCAGGTACGGCGCGAACGGCATGGCGATTGGCAAGTTCCTGCCCATCGGGGGTGGTGATATCCACCTCACGATAGGAAAAACTGTACTTCACGCGCAACTGCTTCCACAGGCTCTTGGCCGACGGACAGGCGCCGCAGCTGGGTGAGATTAACAAGGTGATGTTTGGCATCGCAGTGAGGTGGATCTTAACACCCGCGTAAAAGGCGGTGCAAGAATCGCGAGTGGGTCCAGCAAGGCGCTTCACGACCTTCAGGCCAGGAAGCCTGCTGATCTGCCGTTCCGCCGACCATCGGCGTTGACCCGGAGGAGGTGTTGCCTGCTGGGTCGCCGGGCAGTGCCACGATGTGCATCTTATATCTTGCCGACTAAATCCAGACTCGGGCGGAGCGTGCGGTCGCCTGGCTTCCACCCGGCCGGACAGACCTCGACACCGCCATTCTCACGCACAAAGGCCGCAGCTTGGAGTTTGCGCAGCAGCTCTTGCATGTTACGGCCGATGTTATTGGCGTGCACTTCGTAGGCGCAGAGTCGTCCGTCGGGATCAAACACGAAGCTGCCACGGAGGGCGACGCCCTCTCGATGGAGGTACACACCGAGCTTCTGTGCGAGCCACCCGCCAGAGTCCGCCAAGAGCGGAAACGGCAGCTTGCTAATTGCGGGAGACGTGTCGTGCCAGGCCTTGTGCACATAGACCGAGTCGGTACTAATTCCGATGACCTCGGCTCCGAGTTTCTGGAAGTCGGCATAGAGTCCGCCAAGTTCCTGCAGTTCGGTTGGACAAATAAACGTAAAGTCCCCTGGATAAAAGACCAGGATCAGCCAACGACCGCGGTAGCTCGCGAGCGTCACCGGACGGATTTCTTGCTGGTGGAATGTTTGAAATGTCCCGTCTGGAATCGCCTGTCCAATGGTCGCCATGCCGGCCTCCACCTGTGTCGGTACTACGTGTCGATCAGGTCCAGTTCCGCACTCGCGAATGACTCCGATCGGTTTGCTGTCCTAACAGCGCCGTGATTCGCTGGAGCGCGTCGCGCTCTGCTCTGTCCCGGTCTTCACAGGGTGCAGTGACGATGGATTGTTCTTCTGCCTTCTCCCCGATCCCGCATCTGACCGTGGCCCGTACGGTCCACCGGTTTCCGGCGGTCGTGCCGTAGTGACAGCCGTACGGCGCATCCCGCGATCATGATGTCCTTGGAGTCACGGGTCCGAGGTGGGCGTTTCCCCATTGGTCATTGCTTCTTGGGCGGCTGGTCGTGATTCGGAGGTGCGGACGGTTCGACAGGCTGCTGGGGTGACGCCTCCGGGTTGATGGCCATCTTTGGATCAACGACGGGAGGATTCACGACGGAATTGGGGTCCGGGATCGTCTCCGGCTGCTTGACCATGCCCGGATCCGTGACAGGGGGCGTCGTTTCCGGTTTCGGCTGCTCAGCTGGGGGCTGGCCCGGCGGCGCCGGTGCCGGGGAATCCGGAGCTGGGATGATGTCGGCTCCCAACGCCGGCGACGCCAAGAGACTGGCCACCATCACGATCAGTACTTTGATTCGATCCATGTCTCACGCTAGCTCCGCATGGATCGATTTGGCTACTGGGGTACTCCCCTGCTCTAATGAAAGGCCAGGGACACCGCCCATGTCTGGACCGCGACATCCGGGAGCGGCCGAGAAGGCGGCAGCGGCGCTAGTCCAGCCAGTCTTTTTCCTTCAATTTTCGGGGCAGATACTTCTTGGTGAGATATTGGAAATCCTTGTTGGCCAACGCATCGAGCTCATACTTGAGGCCACTCGCGAGCATGCGCTTGATCTCGGCTTGCCAGGCGGGCTTTTGAAACCACTGGTAGTTCATCAGTTCCTTCGCCCGGGCGGTGTCTTTTTCGTTCAACTTGATGCCCACGTTCCTCGGCAATTCATAGCGCTCGGGATCGGCACTCGATAGGCCGATGAATTTGGCTTTGGGAATGGCCATCCGCTGGCTCTCGAAGGCCAGGTTGATCGAACCTTGCTTCACGACCGAATAAATATAGTAGCCCCAGGGATCGTTGTCGACGAGGACATAGACTGGCAATTTATGTTCTTCATGAAGCCGTCGCGCCAAGCGTCTGACGCCCCGGGGCGGTTGCCCGTTGCCGGTCAATAGCACGCAATTGTAACGTCGCCAGAACTTGTCCTCGGACAGGCGATTCCATTGGGTCCCCTTCTCGACCAGGAGCAGGAAATCGGCGGTGCATCGGCGGATCTCGAGATATTCCGGTTCCACGATCGACGGGACGGAATAGCCCCCTTTCCCCAGCCGCGTGCAGTCCACCCGGTCTCCGTCGTCACCGAAGACGACCGGCCCGACGATGCTTCCGCTGTTTTCCGCGCGGACGTGCAGTTCCTCCCTCAACGCTGAGAGCGAAACTTCGAGGTCTTCGATGACGGGATCCGACTCGTCCTGAGTGTCGAACGTGTTCTCATGCGAATCTTTGATGGTGTGTTTGGTGCGATAGTAGATTTCCCGAAGCGAGGTCGTGAGATCCGCGCGCTGCAGTTCTGACAGCGCATCGGCAACCAGCACCGTCTGCATGAATTTCTTAGCCATGCCGACGTTGAAGAACGAGCGGGCCTGCTTTTTGTGGCCCATCTCGATCAGCCCTTTTCGCTCGTTGAACGCCACATTCGACAGCGCGCGAATGGGAATGGCAAAGGTGGGATCTTTGGACCGGTCGGCGGCGGAAATCACGATGTCGGCGATACCAATGAGCTTCTTCTCGACTGCGGTTGTTTTTTTCTGTTTGGTCGTCATTGTGGGTTATTTCTTCCGTCTAGTCCCCGGTGTGCGGGGGGCTGCTGCCTTCTTCCCCGCAGCTTTTGATTCGGCAGCCTTTGCAAACAGCGCCATTTGGTCGCTCTTGCGGCGGGGGCCTGTCGGCGAGCTCTGACGTGTCTGCGATGTCTTCTGGGCAGCTTTCCGCTTCGGAGACGCAGGTGTTGTCGAATCGCCAAGGAGGTCGCTTTCGGTCGAATCGGTCGACTCAGCAACCACCTCGACCTGAGCCGCCGCCGCCACCTCGCCTTCCACGCCATCTTCGGTCACGATGATGGAATGGGGGAGGCCTTCGGGACCACCGGTTCTGCCGAGCGCTTCATCGGTTTTGCTCCCGCCGGTGCGGGAGGTGGCGATCTTCTGAAGCTGCATCTTGATCTTCTCTTTGGGGAGCTTTCCGCCCTTGAGCCGGTTGCAGGCTTCGACCACTTCTTCGATATACAATTCGAAGATGTTCCGCCGCCGGTATTCACTGGCCGCACGCTCCCGACGCCGAAGGAACAGCCCGAGGCGCCTGCCGCACTCCCGCAGTGCGAGCGTGATTTCCTTCTGAATCTCATCGTAATCGGCGATAGCTTCCTTCGATTCGCTGGTAAACGGCACCCAGACGGAGGCCATATGGACGAAGATGACCATGGGACCGGCGGGCAAGGCTCCGCGTGACTGCGGCACTCCGTAATTCCTCCAGGTCGTATTCAGCGCGGCTTTGAATGTCGCGCAGGCCGATTGCTGATAGAGCAGCGGTACGCGGTTGGCATACCGGATGACCCGCGCGAGCTCCGAGTCGTTCTCTTCCTGCTCTCCCTCCGCCCTGGGGCCGGCCGGTTGTTCCGACTTGGGCTGATCGCCGGGGCGGTTGCCATAGGCCAATCCTGCTTCAATGATGAACGGATTGCCCCGATAGACGGCGGGCGGACGGCTCACGGCCGTGTAGAATTCGCCTTTGATCTGTTTGTAGAGTCCCGACAGAATCGCCTTCTCACCGATCGGCGAAATGCAATTCGTCGGAGGCGCCATGATCTTGGTATTTTGGATGGTGCGATACAGCGTCTCGGCGGCCTGGCCCTTGAGATCGCGCGGCTTGAGGCTGGCGGAAACCTTGGCCTCCTTACAGATGTCGTTGGCGAGTTGCGGAGACACCCGACAAAAATCACCGGCGAGGAAGCCCGACACGCTATGACCTTTGGTGTCCTGTAACATTTTCAGCAGCATGCCGAATTCGATCCCGTACGGATGCGGCTTGATTTCCCTCGGGGACGGCGGCAGCTCGTGGTAGGTCCGCGCGTATTCCTTCGTCTCGCCTTCCGGCGTGTGGTACACCAGCCGCACATGCGGGTTGGCGATCGTCGTTTGCTCCAGCCATTCGTCCACCGACGCACGCCCCTTCTGATACTTGCCTTCGACCTCCAGCGCGACCTGCGTGCCTTGCGCCTGGTCCCATTCGATCTGCTTGTTCTCATGCACCAGCGGCTCGTTCTTCTTGGTGTCGATTTGCACCTCGAAGAAGTGCGCGGCGGCTCTCGGGCCTGTCCGTGAGATGATCTTGACCGGTTTCCCCGTCGTCAGCTGACCATACATGCCGGCCGCGGATATTCCGATGCCCTGCTGACCTCGACTCATCCGCATCCGGTGAAACTTCGAGCCATACAGCAGCTTGGCGAAAATGCGTGGAATTTGTTGCCGAATGATGCCGGGGCCGTTATCGGTCACCGTGATGCGGAATTTGCTGGCCTGGCTTGGCGCGACCGGTTCGCCGTTTGACACGACTTCCAGCCTGACGGTGACATCCGGCAGAATGCCGGCTTCTTCGCAGGCGTCCAGGGCGTTATCGACGGCTTCCTTGACGCATGTGAGGAGGGCCTTGCGTGGGTTATCGAATCCCAGCAGATGCCGGTTCTTCGTGAAAAACTCCGAGACGGAGATTTCCCGCTGGCGAGCTCCCATTTCTACCGCGGTCACTTGTTGCTGCGGAGTCTTTTTCTGGATCGCTGGTTCGGGACCTGACGAGTTGGGTGCGGAGACGGGAGCGGATCGGTGCTTCTTTGACATTCAACCTCTCGTGATGTGAGTGCGTGGGACTTGGTATCACAAGAACATGGGCGGAGGCAACGATGATCAGCGTGGTCCGTCATGCTTTATGACAGATGAGTGAGTGACCGCGCTACGATGCATGCAAGGTATATTAGTTTCCTTGACCGTGAGGGAAGAGAGGCCTATCGTGTCCCTTGTGGGAGGGGTTAACGCCCAGAGGGAATGTGGTTCATCAGGGGATCGAGCGCTGAGGATGGTGTGCAGGCCCAGCTTGTACTGGGAAGCCTAAAGTCCTCCCAAGATCTCCACCGTACCTATCACTCTCGATAGGTGCGTGCTCCTCCCACACATTTGTGAGCGCGCCCGACGTCCCCTCCTCACGAGCTGTCTGCAGAATATCCATCCACGTTCTCGCATTAAAAAAATTGCGTGGTTTTCTCTCGCGCGCCGTACCACGGCATGCGAATTGTCGATCCCCATTTTCTGTGGATAAGTCTGTGAACAACGATTGTCTGGCTGCCGACGGTGCAGGATTTGGGGCATCTGCTGAGCGAAGTGCCTAAATTTTGGGCATAGGTGTTCAGCCGATATGACCCCAAGTAATAGTAGAGCCGAAAATCAGATGGCCAATTGCTCCACATTCGCCCCCATGATTGTGCGTTACCGCTGCAGGCGCGGTGTTTCGATGTTACATCCGCATGAATATCCACAGCCGCAAGCGTTCTCGCGCTCACCGCGTGAATTCGACAAGCCTGTTCAGGTGAAGCGTATTCTCGTAGCCGATGAGACCTAGGAAAAGTACAAGCGCTGGGAGAGGACTGCTCTGCTGAGGGTTACCAAAGATGTACGCGCTACGAGAAGACCGATCGCCAGAGTGAGACGAGCCAGTTCGTGATATTCGAGAACCAACCGTCGTCTTGGGGAGGTTGAGAATGTCGGGTCGGGCTTGCAGCAGGAGTTGGCGCCGGTGTGGGCGGAGGAGTCGGCTGTGGCGGCGTCACCGCAGGGGCAGGCGGCAAATCTTGAGGCAAAGGAATGGTCGAAGGATCGAACGGTTTGTGGACCGCTGGTTCGGACGTGGACGTGATGGGGTCGTTGTCCCGAACCTTGCGCTGATACACATCAATGAGTTCCTGGAGCGCCGCCCCATTTTCCTTTGCGACGGTCAACTCATATTGAAGTGCGCGTTGCTGCTTCGTCGCTTGCGTCACTTTTTGCGTCAACTTTCCAAGTCGCCGCTCGATTGCTTGATATTCCCGCTCGGCCTCGTCCCCGGCCTGATGCAACGCCGCGAGGGCAGCCTCGGCTTCGCGCATGACATCCGCATTCCGGAGTTCCAACTCACTCACCTGTCGGGTGAGAATCCGCTGTTCGTCTTTGGTGCGTTCGAGTTCCGATCTCGTGGTGATGCCTTCCTGCAGAGCCGCGTCGTAGGTGCTCTGGGTGACGCATCCCGCGGCGCTGAACATCGCGAGCAGACAATAGGATCTTAATGCAGTCGTGATGGAGCGGTTCCGGCGTCCTGCGTTGATCATTGAGGGCCTCATTGCGCCACGGCCGAATGCATGCCCGTGGCCTCCATCGAAGAATACCTGTTCAGTTACGAGAAATCACTAATATGATGTGTTTGCGGCATGTACCACGAAAGATGGCGGTGTGATGCCGATACGGCGAATCCGGAGACTTTGGAGAAAGGCCCTCCACATGGTATCGGCTGACGAGAATACGAGTGCCCTAAGCCTATGATATTCGTGCGATCCCACAATCATCGCGGTCCTCTCGTACATCCGGAACAGGCAGGACTCTCCGGCTGACTGCTGCCCCTCCGCGGCATGCCCTATTGATTCCCTCCCCTACCATTGCCCAGTAGTTTCCCAGTAAGTATTCCTGTACCTTCCGACCATCAGGACCCCCTTGCACCTCATGAAGTAAACACACGTGACTCACATGACTCCTCATTTGAACAAGCGACGGGACATCAGAACTCCCGTATCCTGCCCGGTGTACTACTCTGATGGGGAGTTTCACGCGAGCGGCATGACCGAAAATTTGACTAATCACGGCGGTTGTTTCCGCGGCACACATGGGGTCACCGTGGGGATGGAACTGGTGGTGTTGGTGATTCCGGCCGCGAAACACGCTCTGATGATCAAGAAAGCGACGGTGCGCTGGGTTGCCGATGCCCAGTTCGGCGTCGAGTTGAGCGCCGCAGATTGCGACACCGTCGGTGAACTGGACGATGCGAACTCCGATCGATCGCTGAGACGCAGCTCGTTGATGACGCATTAGTGCCGACGAGCGGAGGCGGAGGTTAAGTTGCAACAACCCTCTCCTTCCGCTAAGTTAGCGCGATGAGTCAGTGGCCCGTCCGCCTGATCCTTCTCGCCGCGACAACCGGCATTCTTCTTCCGTACTGCTTTCCCAAATATGACCTCGGTCTTCTGGCTTGGGTCGCGTTGGTTCCGCTACATATTGCTCTCGACGGACTCAGTCGTCGCACCCAGGCCTTCTGGCTCGGCTGGCTGGCAGGAATCATCAGCTCAACCGGCGTCATGTCGTGGGTCGTGACCGCCATGAATACGTACGGAAAAGTGCCGTTGGTTTTCAGCTACGGCATTATGCTGCTGCTTTCCGCCTATCTCGGACTCTTCGTCGCACTGTACAGTGCCGGCGTCGTCTGGTTCCGGATGCTGGTGCCGCGCTACGGACTGTTCGCCGCGCCCTGTCTATGGGTGACGCTGGAGTTGCTCCGCACGTATCTGCTGAGCGGACTCCCCTGGTCGCTTCTGGGATATTCACAGTATCGACAGCTTGATCTGATACAGATTGCCGACCACCTGGGCGTCTACGGTGTGTCCTTTCTCCTCGTGCTGACGAATGTGGCCCTGGCGGAGCTGTACCTCTGGCTCATGCCGCTCTTCCGCGGATTCAGGCCCTCACGTCTTCCATGGGAATTGGTGACGACGGCCGCAATGCTCGTGGGACTGTCCTGGGCCTATAGCACCTCCTTGATTGCCACTGAAGGGAGCGAACGCCCCAAAGCCACGCTGCGGGTCGGTGTCGTGCAACCGAACATCGATCAGGCGGTCAAATGGGACCAAGCTTTTCGCGAAGAAACGATGCGCCGGTATGACCGGTTGACGGAGTCGTTCGGCTATGGTGCGGACCTCGTGGTGTGGCCGGAAGCGGCGACGCCGTTTATCTTCGAACGCGAGCCGGTGTACCAACTACAGCTCGTCGCCATGGCGAATCGCGCTTCGGCCCCGCTTCTGTTCGGCAGTCCGGCGGTGCGCTTTGACGCCGAGCATCGCCCCTTCCTGCTGAACAGCGCCTATCTGCTGGCTCCCGACGGACAGCTCCTTGGACGATACGACAAGCAGCATCTGGTGCCGTTCGGTGAGTATATCCCTCTGAAATCCTCGATCCTGTTTTTTCTGGATAAGCTGGTCGAAGGGATCGGTGATTTTCAGGCCGGCCCGGGGCCGACCATCCTCTCCTTTCAATCGAAGGAAACTGACGGGGGAGTGCCGGCGCGCCGGCTGAAATTCGGCGCGGTCATCTGTTATGAGGTCATTTTCCCCGATTTGGTTCGACGATTCGCGGCCGGCGGCGCCGAGTTTCTTATAACCATCACCAATGACGCCTGGTTTGGAGATTCATCGGCGCCTTCCCAACACTTCTCCATGGTGGTGTTCCGCTCCGTCGAAAATCACCTGGCGTTCGCCCGCGCGGCAAACACGGGCATCTCAGGCTTCATCGATCCGTTCGGTCGCATCATCCAGACCTCTCCCCTCTTTACGCAGACGGCATTGCAAGCCGAGATCCCGGTGCGTCAGACCAAGACCTTTTACAGCCGCCACGGAGATGTCTTTGCGTATGGCTGTATGTTAATCTCCCTGCTGTTCTGTCTATACGGCTTTTTTGGTACCAAAGGGGCGGAACCCGACGCCGTCGCGGCCACTCCCATCTAATATCGAAAGGAACGTGTCCATGTTGGACGAGATTCGTCTCCGTGTGCGCAGTGTCGATGAACAGGTCGCCGAACTTCGGGGGCATCTTTGACCTCTCACGCATGACCGCCGAGCTGCAGGAACTCGAAGCCAAGATGAGCCAGCCCGATTTCTGGAGCGACGCGCGCGCGGCGGCCGGCGTGAGCCGCCGGAAAGTCAAAGTCGAGCGGGAGCTGCGGCAGTGGCGCGACATCGAGGCCAAGCTCGGCGACGTTACGGCGTTGCTTGAACTGGCACAGGAAAGCGGCGACGCCGCTCTCGAGTCCGAGTTATCCTCGGAGCTGAACCACTTTGAGCCGCTGTTGGCCGCCCTTCGGGTGGAGCATCTGCTGTCCGGCGAGCTGGATCAGAACAACGCGATACTTGCCATTCATCCCGGTGCGGGCGGCACCGAATCCCAGGATTGGGCCCAGATGCTGCTGCGCATGTACGTGCGCTGGGCGGAGGCGAAGGGATTCAAAGCGGAAACGCTGGATTTTCAAGCTGGCGACGAGGCCGGCGTGAAGAGCGCGACGATTGCCGTTACGGGTCCTTACGCATATGGCTATCTGAAGGCCGAGGCCGGTGTGCACCGCTTGGTCCGCATCTCGCCGTTCGACGCCAACAAACGCAGACACACGTCGTTCGCGTCGGTCTTTGTGTATCCGGAACTGAACGAGGATCTCGAGGTTGCGATCGAGGACAAGGATCTCAAGATCGACACGTTCCGATCCGGCGGCGCGGGCGGCCAGAATGTGAACAAGGTTGAAACCGCGATTCGCATTACCCACCTGCCGACAGGCATTGTGGTCCAGTGTCAGAACGAGCGGTCGCAGCTCCAGAACCGGAACGGGGCCATGAAAATCTTGAAGGCCAGGCTCTATGAGGTCGAGCAAAAGAAGAAAGAGGCGGAATTTAACGCGATCGTCGGCGAAAAAAAGGACATTGCCTGGGGCAGCCAGATCCGTTCCTATGTCTTCCAGCCGTATCAGATGGTGAAGGACCACAGGACAGGCTACGAAGTGGGACAGGTGGCTGCCGTAATGGACGGCGACGTCGACGGGTTTATCGAGGCATACCTGAAGAAACAGATGACGAAAGGCGCCGGCCAGCTGTCGCCTGCGCAGGGATCCGAGGATGTCTAATCATGGATGAAGCGAACGAACAGCGGCAGCAGCGGATCAAAAAGCTGGATTTGCTGCGCGAAGCCGGCGTCGCACCGTACGGAGCCCGCTTCGAGGTGAAGGACCGCGCCGGCGATCTCGTCAGGCTGCACGGCGGCAAGACGAAGGAAGCGCTGGAACAGGAGAAGGTTTCCTGTACGGTCGCCGGCCGCATCGTGGCGCTGCGCCGTTTTGGCAAGGCTGCGTTTGCCGTGCTGCAGGATGGGGCGGATCGCTTGCAGACCTATTTGAAGAAGGACCTGCTGTCGCCTCAGGCCTATACGGTGACCGAGCAGCTGGATCTGGGAGATTGGATCGGCGTGACCGGCACCTTGTTTCGAACCAAGACCAATGAGTTCACCGTCGAAGTACATGAACTGATGTTCTTAAGCAAGGCGCTGCGCCCCCTTCCGGAAAAATGGCATGGGCTCACGGACGTCGAAACCCGGTATCGTCAGCGTTACGTCGATTTGATCGCCAATCCTGACGTGCACGGAATTTTCGCCATGCGCAGTCGCATCATCGCCGGCATTCGCGCTTTCCTGATCGAGCGGGGCTTCTTGGAAGTGGAAACACCGATGATGCACCCGATTCCCGGCGGCGCTGCGGCGAAACCTTTTGTCACGCATCACAATGCGCTCGGTGTGGATCTGTATCTCCGCATTGCGCCGGAGTTGTACTTAAAGCGGTTGATCGTGGGCGGGTTTCCGCGTGTGTTCGAGATCAACCGGAATTTCCGGAACGAAGGCATCTCGACGATCCACAATCCAGAATTTACGATGCTCGAGTTCTACATGTCGTACGCCGATTATCACGACTTGATCAGGCTGACAGAAGAGCTGATCTCTTCCCTGGCCCAGCAGCTGCTCGGAAAAACAGTTATTGAGTATCAAGGCAAGGCGATCAATTTGAGTGCTCCATGGCGGCGCTGGTCGTATCACCAGGCGATTCTCGAGGTGAACGGGCTGGCTCCATCCGTGTTGACGGATCACGCGCAGGCGCTGGCAGCGGCCAAGCAGCTCAACGTCCCTGTCGATCCAAAGTGGCCACTCTTCAACATCGTCAACGAGATTTTTGAGGAGACGGTCGAACCCAATCTCGAGCAGCCGACGTTCATTACGGATTATCCGATTGAAATTTCCCCCCTGGCCAGACGCAAAGACGCCGATCCCGCGTTGACGGACCGCTTCGAGCTCTACATCGCCGGGCGGGAGATCGCCAATGCCTTTTCTGAGTTGAACGATCCGCTCGATCAGCGGGAGCGGTTCGAGGGACAGGCCGTCCAGCGTGAGGCAGGTAATGAAGAAGCGCACGTCGTCGATGAGGATTTTCTGCGGGCGCTCGAATACGGGATGCCGCCCACGGCGGGAGAAGGCATCGGCATCGACCGGTTGATCATGCTCTTCACGGATCAAGCATCCATCCGCGATGTGGTCCTCTTCCCTCAGTTGCGTCCGGAGAAATAGGCTCTTGGCACTTCCATATGAAATTGTGGTCGGCCTCCGTTACCTCCGCGCGAAGCGGCGCAATCGCACGATCTCTCTGAACACCTTCGTGTCCGTCGCCGGGATCACTTTGGGCGTCGCGGCCCTGATCGGGACCGTCGGCATCATGACGGGCTTCAAGGAAGACATCCAGTCCAAGATCCTTGGTACCACGGCGCACATCATCGTTCAGGACCGGATGAAGGACGGGATGACCGACTATGATGCGACCGCGAAGCAGGTCGAGACGGTTCCTGATGTGGTGGCGGCGACTCCGTTCATCCTGAAGCAGGTGATGCTGACGACCCCGAGCAGCGCCCAAGGAGTCGTTCTGCGCGGGGTTGATCCCCTGCGCGAAGACAAGGTGACGGCGCTCGCGGACAATCTGGTGTCCGGACATCTTGAGGACCTTGGAAAGCCGATCCCGGTCAAGCTGCCTCCGGCGGACGATCCATCCGGTCCGCTGCAGCTGACGGAAAAGCCCGGGATCATCCTCGGCAAGGAGCTGGCGATGCGTCTGGGCGCATTTCCGGGCGACACGATCAGTGTCGTGTCCCCGACTGGCACCATCAGCGCCATGGGTATGGTTCCGAAAATCAGGGTGTTCGCCGTCGCAGGAATTTTTCAATCGGGGATGTATGAGTATGATTCGTCTCTCGCCTACATCGATCTTGCGGAAGCCCAGAAGTTTTTCGGCATGGGTAACAGCGTCACCGGCGTCGAAATCAAGGTGACGGACGTGTTTCGCGCCAGCGAAATCGCCCGACAGGTCGAGCAGGCCCTGGGATTTTCCTATGGCGCCAGGGATTGGATGCAGATGAACCGCAACCTGTTTTCCGCGCTCAAGCTCGAGAAGACCATGATGTTTCTGCTGCTCGTGCTGATCACGATCGTCGCCTCCTTCAACATCGTGAGTACGTTGACGATGATCGTGACGGAGAAGCAAAAGGAGATCGCCATTTTGAAGGCCATGGGCGCAACGAAGCAAAGCATCAGGCGGATCTTCATGCTCAATGGCCTGATCATCGGCCTGTCCGGCACGGCCATCGGTATTCCACTAGGTTATGCGTTTTTGTGGTTGATCGAGACGTTTTGGACCTTCGATCCCACCGTGTACTACATCTCCAAGATTCCGGTGCATGTCCTGGGTGAAGATGTCCTGCTGGTGGCGGGATCGGCCATCCTCATCAGTTTCGCAGCAACCGTCTATCCCTCGTTTCAGGCGGCAAAGCTCGAGCCGGTGGCGGCGTTGCGCTATGAATAGGCGGGATTACGACACCCAACGTTTCCTGCACCCTGCACAGACATGATCAAAGTCGTCGACCTTCATAAGTCGTTTCCAATGGGCGAGCAGACCTTGACCGTGCTGAAAGGGATCGATCTGTCCATTTCGCGAGGCGAGTTGATTGCCGTCGTTGGCGCATCCGGGGCTGGCAAAAGCACCTTGCTTCATATTCTGGGCTTGCTCGACCGTCCCACCAGCGGCTCTGTGTCCTTTGAGGGACAGGACCTCTTCCAGCTCTCAGAGCCGGCTCAAGCCGAGTTTCGCAACAAACGGATCGGGTTCGTGTTCCAATTCCATCATCTGCTTCCGGAGTTTACGGCGCTGGAGAATGCCTGTATGCCGGCATTGATCCAACGGCGTCCGCCGGAAGAGGTGAAGATGGAAGCCATGGCGATCTTGACCGAGGTCGGACTTGGCGCCCGCTTGCACCACAAACCCGGGGAGTTGTCCGGAGGGGAACAACAGCGGGTCGCCGTCGCGCGGGCGCTGCTGCAGAAACCCGATCTCGTGTTGGCCGATGAACCGACCGGAAACCTGGATACGCACACCGGCGATGCCCTATTCTCCCTGATGCGAGAGTTGAACAAAGCCCGCGGCACCACATTCGTGATCGTCACCCACAACGACAAGCTCTCCTCCCAAGCCGACCGGATTCTGCACATGCAGGACGGGCAGATCGTCTGATCACTGCCCGTAAATCCTTGACGGGCGCGGGGTCATCCAATAGACTCAGCAAGGCGTTTCCCCCAGGGAGGGTCATGCGAAACCACGCGATGTTCCGAGCCAGCATGCTGCTGCTTTTCCTGGCGGCAGGCGGACAGGCGCTCGCGGCGGAATTCGTCATCGTCGGTCCCAGACAGATGGGCATGGGCGGGGCCGGCGTTTCGATCACGACCGACGCCTTGGCGACCTATTGGAATCCGGCCGGTCTGGCGATGACCCAGACCGTCGATATCCGGATCGTCGGAGGAAGTCAGGTGATCGACCGGGCGGGCATCGCCAATGCCGTCAATGACCTGGAAAATTTCAACACGAGCGACACGTCCGCCGCCAATATCGCCAAGGCGCAGGACATTGCCAACCGCATCAACACACCCGGCGCCAATACGTCGTTCAACGGCGCCGCCGGGCTCTACCTCAAGGGTCATTTCGGCGAGCACGCGTTCGGTTTCAATATTTCGGATGTGCCCACGGGCGGCTCATACCTGTCGGTTCCGGTGTCGGTGAGTTGCAGCCCGAACCCAAATTGCAGTGGGTCCAACAATTCAGTGTCCATCAGCGGCGCTGCAGCCGTCCGGATGTTGGAAGCCCGGCAGGCCGCCTTCTCCTATGCCTATGCGTTCGCCGACAAGACGTTCTCGATCGGCCTCACGGCCAAGGTCATGCAAGGCGCAGCCTACAACGGCACGCAGAACCTTTCGGGCGGCCAAGACATCAAACTTAGGGACAGCCTCGGCAAGGCGACGATCACGACGACCTACGGGATCGACCTCGGCGCCATCTATCGGCCGTCTTCCTGGCTGCGCTTCGGCGTCGTCGCCAAGGACATCAACCAACCGGAATTCGATTCGCCGGACGGCTCCAAGATCAAGCTCGGACCTCAGGTACGCGGAGGCATGGCACTGAATCCCTACTCGTCGCTCACCTTGTCGGCGGATGTGGACATGACCTCGAACAAGACACTCGTGCCTGGCGTGAAGAGTCAGGTGCTGAGTTTGGGAGCGGAGCAAACGATTCTCACTGAATTTCTGTCGTTCCGTATCGGCGCCTTCAAGAACATGCAGGACGCCACCACACCGTTCACTCCGACGGCAGGACTCGGTCTGAGAATTTTCGCATTTCGTCTCGACTTAGGCGGCGGGTATGATTTCCGCGAGCAGGGGGCGCTGGCCTCTGGCTCAGTCTCGATGACCTTCTAACCCTATCGTCAACCACTAATGGTATACTGATTCCATGTTCACCGGTTCACGTCATTGGCTGCGCGCAACCCTCTGCTGCATTCCGCTGCTGGTCACTGCCTGCGGAGGCTTACAGGAGGTCTGGGAAGGTCCCGGAGCGAAACAGTTCCGGCCACAGGCGATCGCCGTGCTGCCGCCGATGGCCAGCCAGTACGACAGCGCGCGCGAAGACATCCAGGATGTCCTTTCAGGTGCGCTCTCGAAGACGGCCAAGATCGAGCGAGTCGTGACGCCGGAGAGTGTCACGGATATCTTCCAGGCGTCGAAGGAGGCCTTCGACTCTCTGGTCTTCTATTTCTCCCGGCTGGAAATGACCGGACAGTCGGACAAGGAAGCTGCCATCAAACTAGGGAAGGCGTTGAACGTCGACTCTTTCATCGTTGTGCGGGTCAACTCGTGGGAATATGTCAGGAAGGAAGGCGACAACGTCGGCCGGGTGGGACTCAGCTTGCGCCTCGTCGACGCGACCACCGGCACGACGGTCTGGAAGGCCCGTCACGAGAAGAGCAGCAGCTACATGTTTTACCGCCCGAATCTCAAAGATGTCGCGAATGATCTGGCCAAAGAAATGATCGCCTATATGCCCCCCCAGTATCAAAACCGCGCCGCTTCGGCATCCCAGGGTCTCGCGCGAAAATAGAGATCGGGTGGTTTATCGGGCGGGACGTGCCGTCATGGCACGTTTCAAGTTCTGAACGAATCCGGAAACGCGCGCGACCATCCCCTGCTGCTGCTGACCCGCAGCAATCTGCTTCACAATCGCGCTTCCGACGATCACCCCATCGGCGACGGCCGAGACAGCTGCCGCGTCTTCCGGAGTGGTCACGCCGAACCCCACAGCAATCGGGGTTTTCGAGATCTTTCTGATGTGTTCCACGTTCTGTCCGATGTCTGATACCCTGCCGAGCTTCGCACCAGTAATTCCGGTGAGCGACACATAGTAGACAAATCCGTGCGACTGCCTTGCGACGTAGGCACGGCGTTCCGCCGTACTGGTAGGAGCAAGGAGGAAGATCAGTTTCAGCCCGGCCGCAGAGGCCGGACCCTGAAGAGGACCGGCTTCGTCGGGCGGCATGTCGGGAACGATCAGGCCGTCGACACCAGCCGCCACGGCCTCCCGACAGAACCGTTCAGGCCCGAAGGCGTGGATGCTGTTGTAGTAGGCCATGAAGACGAGTGGAATTTCAGACTGTGCTCTGAGGCGGCCGACCATCGAGAGGATGCCGCGCAGCGTTGTTCCGCTGCGGAGCGCACGTTCCGCCGCCTGCTGGATGACCGGACCGTCGGCAATGGGGTCGGAAAATGGGACGCCCAGTTCGATAATATCCGCGCCCGCCTTCTCCAGTTCAACGACGAGCTGCTCCGTTTCCGTCAGGCTCGGATCGCCGGCCATCAGATAGATAATGAGCGCTTTCTCTCCCTGAGTTCTCAGTCGTTGGAACGTTCTGTCCAGGCGGTTGTGGCCTGCTGCGTCGGGGTCGCTGGGCGAGGATGCACCGGCAGCGCTCTTTGAGCGGTTTGCTGTCTGCTTTCCATTCCTGGCCGTGCTCACAACGTGATGCCTCTCATCCGTGCGACCTGTTGCACGTCTTTGTCTCCACGGCCGGACAGATTGACCAGCAGTATTTGCTGCCGCTTCATCGTGGGCGCCAGTTTAACCGCATGCGCGATGGCATGTGCGCTTTCGAGTGCCGGTACGATGCCCTCCTCTCTCGCAAGCAGATCGAAGGCCGCCAGCGCCTCCTCATCCGTGGCCGACGTGTACGTGGTCCTCCCGATCTCGCGCAAATAGCTATGTTCTGGTCCGACGGCCGCATAATCGAGACCCGCCGAGACCGAGTGCGTCAAGTTGATTTGCCCGTCTTCATTTTGGAGGAGATACGTCATGGTGCCTTGCAGCACCCCCGGGGAGCCCCCTGAAAAACGAGCAGCGTGTTTGCCGCTACCGACGCCGAGGCCACCGGCTTCTACACCGATCATCCGGACCTCTTTATCCTTCAGGAAGGCATGAAAGAGGCCCATGGCATTGCTGCCGCCGCCGACACAGGCAATCAGGTACTCCGGCAAACGCCGCTCCGCCGCCAGGATTTGCTTGCGGGCTTCCCGGCCGATAATGGATTGGAAATCCCTGATCATCATTGGATAGGGATGTGCGCCGAGCACCGAGCCGAGAATGTAGTGGGTGGTGCGAATGTTAGTCGTCCAATCCCGCATGGCCTCGCTGATCGCGTCTTTCAGCGTGCGGCTGCCGGCATCGACCCCCGTCACGGTGGCTCCCAGGAGGCGCATCCGGAACACGTTGAGCGCCTGGCGCTGCATGTCTTCGGTACCCATGTAGATTTCACATTGCAACCCGAACATAGCGGCGACGGTAGCGGTGGCCACGCCGTGTTGACCGGCTCCTGTCTCGGCAACGATGCGGGGCTTGCGCATGCGCCTGGCCAAGAGTCCCTGGCCTATGGCGTTGTTGATCTTGTGAGCGCCGGTATGACAAAGGTCTTCCCGCTTCAAATAGATCTTGGCGCCGCCCAGGCGTTGCGTCAGCCGTTTCGCGAAATACAGCGGGGTGGGCCGTCCGACATATTGCTTGAGATAATCGGCAAGTTCGGCTTGAAAACGCCGGTCTTTCCTGGCGCGGGCGTACTCCCGCTCCAATTCCAGAAGCGCCGGCATGAGAGTCTCCGGGACATAGCGGCCCCCGTACGAACCGAAGCGCCCCTGACGGTCCGGCACACGTGCCGTGAGTTTGTGATTCTTCATGGTGCGGGCAGTATAAACAGGCCTACGAGGAAGAGACAACCCGTACGGCATTCAGAAACGCGCGGATCTTTGCATGATCCTTCTTGCCGGGAGCCGATTCCACCCCGCTGCTGACGTCGACCCCATAGGGATGCACGGTGCGAATTGCCTCTGTGACATTGTCGGGAGTCAACCCGCCTGCGAGCAGGACGGGAGTGCTCTTTGCGGCCTCGGCTGCCAGGCTCCAGTCGGTGATTTGGCCGGTTCCTCCGTAGGCCACTTCCGAAAATGTGTCGAGGACGAACCCGCGGACGCCGCCCCGTCCTCGATACTCCGCCATAGCCAGCAGACTTCCCCTGTCCTTGAGGCGGAGCGCTTTCATGGCCGGCCGGGACAACTCATGGCAGTAGGAAGCATTCTCGTCGCCGTGGAGCTGTGCCATGCTGAGTCCGCAAGTATCCATGATGGATCGCACGGAGGCTACACCCGCATTCACGAAGACCCCGACCGGCAGCACCAATGGAGGCAGCTCGGCAATGATTCGGCTGGCAACAGCCGGGACGACATAGCGCGGGCTTTTCTCGTAGAAGATGAATCCCAAGGCGTCCGCACCAGCCTCGACGGCGGCCAGGGCATCCTCGGCATTCGTAATGCCACAGACCTTGACTTTGACCTTCTGCTGCATCGTCTACGTCCGTGGAGTCGAGTGAACGCCGCGCAGCTCCCTGATCTTCATCGTACAGTCGTCGGCCTTGATCAGCGACTCGCCGATGAGCATGGCGTGAACACCGAGCTCGAGCAGCTGCTCGACATGGCCGCGGGAGTGAATGCCGCTTTCGCTGACGATCAATTTGCCCGGCGGAATGCGGGGAGCCAGGCGTTTCGTCATCGTCAGATCGGTCGTGAAGGTCGTGAGGTCGCGATTATTGATCCCGATGATCCGGGCATCTGGAATCCGCTCGAGCACGGTATCGAGTTCCCGTTCGTGATGGGTTTCAATCAGCACATCAAGCGAGAGCTCGCTGGCCAGCGCATAAAAATCGACAAGCTGGGCGCGCTCGAGCGCCGCCACGATCAGCAGTACGGCGTCGGCGCCGTATGCACGTGCCTCGTAGAATTGCAGTTCGTCGACCATGAATTCCTTGTTGAGCGCCGGCAAAGGGACGGATCGCTTGATGCCGCGCAGATCGTCCAGATTTCCCTGGAAGAAATCCTTGTCTGTCAGCACGGACAGCGCCGACGCCCCCGCGTCGTAATACGTCTTGGCAATGGCGACTGGATCGAAGTGCTCGAGAAATTCCTGCCGCAGGAGGCCGAGGCTTGGTGAAGCCTTCTTGACTTCCGCAATCAAGGCGGGGCTCGCGGAGGTCCTCGTCGCGTCGAGGGCGACGGCAAAACCGAGGGGTCGTGGATTGTCGCGGATTTGTGCCTTGAGTTCGGAAAAATAGCCGCGGCTTTGCTTGTGGCGCAATTCGGCTTTCTTATGTTCGAGGATCCTGGACAGAATCATAAGTGCGAGGCCTTGGTGGTAAACGCGGCCAGGCGGGTTAGCTTTTCTGCCGCGGCGCCGGAATCGATGACCTGAGCCGCGAGACGAAACCCTTCCTGCAAGGTTTTGGCCTTCCTGCCGGCGACCAGTGCCGGGGCCGCATTGAGACACACCACATCGCGTCTGGGGCCTTTGCGTCCTTGCAGAATTTCGCGGGTGATATCCGCATTGTCTGCCGGCGCTCCGCCTGACAACTCTCTCGGAGACACGTGCTCCAGGCCGAATTCGTGGGGGGTCAGGACGTAATTGGACAGGACCCCGCCCTTTGCTTCCGAGACGATGGTCCGATCGGCGAGCGTGATCTCGTCGAGGCCGTCCATGCCGTGCACGACGAAACAATGCTGTGATCCCAAATGCATGAGCACCTTGCCAAGCAATTCTGTCAGGCGCGGCTCATAGACGCCGAGCACCTGAACGGTCGCTCCCGCAGGGTTGGTCAACGGTCCGAGCAGATTGAGCATGGTGCGGATGCCCATTTCCTGCCGGGGGCCGGCGCAATGCTTCATGGCGCCGTGATAGAGGGGCGCAAAGAGAAATCCGATGCCTACCTCGTTGATGCAATCCGAGACCCGATCAGGCGACAGGTTGATGTTGACCCCCAACTCAGACAACACATCGGCGCTTCCAGATTTCGACGATACCGAACGGTTGCCGTGTTTGGCGACGGTCAAGCCCGCGCCGGCCACGACGAATGCCGTCGTCGTCGAAATATTGAAGGTGTGGCGACCGTCGCCGCCGGTGCCGCAGGTGTCGACGACGAGTGATGCGCCGACGGCGATTCGCACGGCGCGGTCGCGCATGGCGCGGACCGACCCCGCAAGTTCCTCGACGGTCTCTCCCTTGAGACGGAGACCCATCAGATACGCGGCGATCTGTGCCGGGGTGGCCGCGCCGTCCATGATCTCCCGCATCACTTCTTCCGCTTCTTTTTCCGTGAGCGGAAGACGGTCGGCCAATTTTACGATGGCGTCTCTGATGGTAGCCATGTGAAGCGTTACAATTTGAGGAAGTTGCGAAGGAGATCCTTTCCTGCTGCGGTCAGAATTGATTCTGGGTGAAACTGCACGCCTTCGACACCGAGGGTGGTATGACGCATGCCCATGATCTCACCGTCGGCCGTTTCAGCGGAGATTTCAAAGCAGGACGGAAGGCTTGCGCGTTCAACGATTAGCGAATGGTACCGGGTGGCGTCGAAGGGATTCGGGAGCTGACGAAAAATCGTGCGCCCGTCGTGACGAATGCTGGATGTCTTGCCGTGCATCAGACGCCCGGCCCTCACCACCTGGCCCCCGAACGCTACTGCCAGTGATTGGTGGCCCAGACACACGCCAAGGAGCGGCAGGCGGCCGGCAAAGTGTTTAATGACGTCCACGGAGACACCGGCCTCGTTGGGTGTGCAGGGTCCCGGTGAGACGACGATGCGGGTGGGTTGCAGGCCCTCAATCTGCTGGACCGAGATCTTGTCGTTCCGGTAGACGCGGACGTCCTCTCCCAGCTCCCCGAAATATTGGACCAGGTTATAGGTAAAGGAGTCGTAATTATCGATCATCAAGAGCATTGCGGATCCTGTCTTATTCCAAACCCTGCTCCGCCAGTTCTATGGCCTTCATCATGGCACGGGCTTTATTGCAGGTCTCTTCATACTCATGTTCCGGAATCGAATCTGCCACGATTCCTGCGCCTGCTTGAACGAAGGCCTGATGCCGCTTGATCACCACTGTGCGGATGTTGATGCACATGTCCATATTGCCGGAAAAACTGAAATAGCCGACGGCTCCGGCGTAGGGCCCCCGCCGGGTCGGTTCGAGCTCGTCGATGATTTCCATGGCCCGTATTTTCGGCGCTCCGGACACGGTCCCGGCCGGAAAACACGCACGCAGGACATCGTAGGAGGATTTGCCGGAATCCAGGCTCCCGGTGACGTTTGAGACAATGTGCATGACGTGGGAATACCGCTCAACGTGCATCAATGAATCGACTACCACGGAACCGGCACGGGCGACACGCCCGACGTCGTTCCGGCCCAGGTCCACGAGCATGACATGCTCGGCCCGCTCCTTCTCATCTCCCAGCAATCGACGCTCGAGCTGTTGATCCTCTTCGGCGGTCTGTCCCCGACGACGCGTGCCGGCGATCGGCCGGACCGTAATCACGCCGTCTTCGCAGCGCACGAGGGTCTCCGGCGATGACCCCACCAGTTCCACGCCGGCGACCCGGAGATAATACATATACGGAGAGGGGTTGACGACGCGAAGTGCTCGGTACAACTGCAACGGCGGCGCCTGGACGTTCGTTTCCCATCGCTGAGAGAGCACTGTCTGCACGACGTCACCGGCTCGAATGTACTCTTTCGTGCGCACCACCATCTTTTCGAAGTCTGCCTTGCTCAAGTTTGACGTGAAGGTGATCGGCCGTCGCCGCCGATGAGGCCGCGTTCTCCGTAACGGACGTTTGAGGCGCGCAATCATGCGTTCGATCTGGTCGGTCGCTGCGCGATACGCCCGCTTGACGTCGCGCTCCCGAGCAGAGGTCACATGGGCATTGGCGACGACTTTGATCTTCTGGGAGACGTTGTCGAAAATCACCAGGGTATCGGTCAGCAGGAACGCAAAATCCGGCAGGTTGATGTGCTCTTTTTGACGCCCCGGCAACTCCTCGAACGTCCGGACGATGTCATAACTTAAATACCCGACGGCTCCGCCCACAAAACGTGGAAGGCCCGGAACCACGACGGGCCGATAGGCGGCCATGATTTCCTGCAGCCGTTCCAGCGGGTTGCCGCGGCTCGCAATGCGTTTTTTCCGTTTTCCCCGCAGTTGAATGATATCCCCGTGGTCCTCATAGATGACGACGGGCGACCCGCTGCCAAGAAAGGAATAGCGTGCCCACTTTTCTCCCCCCTCGATGCTTTCCAGCAGGTAGGCCGTAGGACCGTGGTCGATTTTGGCGAATGCCGACACGGGGGTGTCGTAGTCTGCCAGAATTTCACGGTAGAGGGGAATGAGGTTCCCCTCCCGCGCATAGCGACGGAATTCTTCGAGGCTGAGTGAATACGCCGGTGAAGGCACGTGTTCCCTAGGGCTCCTGGCTCACGATCAACTTTTGTCCGACTTCGATAATGTCGTCAGGAAGCTTATTCCACTTCCGCAGCGTATCGACTTTCACACCGTATCGCCGGCTGATGCGGTAGAGTGTTTCACCCGGCTTTACCACATGGACGTTCGAGCCTGCCTTGGGCTCCGTCTGCATGTCCGTACCCGGAGGGGCGGCATCCATTTGCGAGCTCGATGAACTCCCCAGGAGTTCGCTGATGTTCGGCGTCGATTCCACTGGCGGCATCTTGGCAGCAGGCGCAGCGCGCTTCATGTCCGCTTTCGCCTTTCGCTCGAGCACCGCCGCCTCCTTGATCGCCTCGGTCTCTTCCTGTGCCCGTGCTAATTGTTCACGGACGGCTTGCACTTGAGCCGTCAGTTCACGATTGCGCGTCTCGTATTCCGTCAATTCCCGCTTGGTGCGTTTGACTTCGTTGTCGAGTTCGCCGGTCCGCTTCTCTTCCTGGGCGAGAAGCCGTTGGAAGTTGAGACTTCGCGCTTTCTCGGCCTCGTATTTCTCCGACAGTACACAGCCGCTGAACATCAGTCCTGCGCAGATCAACAGTGTGATCCGGCAGACCGGGCTTAGAAGGGATATCCTCACAGGCGCTTCCTCCATTATGTGCTCCTTTTCATCGCACGCGGATACGTGCCCGCAGTATGCGCGCAGCCCGCTCAATTGGATTGGATAGAATAATGGCCAAAGGTTTGAAAGTCAAAGCGAACTGGGCCAGGACCGGTGGTTTGACCCCCTGGCGTTCCCTATGATAACAAGGGCTCCAAGGGCGCGGTTTTCTCCGTCCAACCCGAATCTTCCTGCTCGCTTCCATGACGACGACAGACCCCCAAGCTCGACTCGTGGCCCTGCGAGATGAGATCCGGCGCCACGACTATCTCTATTACGTCAAGGCCAGACCCGAAATCGCTGATTCGGCTTACGACAGCCTGTTTCGCGAGTTGTCGGAGCTTGAACGGGCCCATCCGGAACTGATCACGCCGGACTCGCCGACCCAGCGGGTCGGCGCGCCGCCGCTCGATGCGCTGAAAAAAGTCCGCCATGAACAGGCGATGCTGAGCCTGGATTCGCTTGTCGATCTCCCCGATGTGCTGGCGTTCGATCAACGGATGAAACGGGAACTCGGCGTCGCCGTCGTGGAATACACCGCGGAGCCTAAATTCGATGGACTCTCCGTCGAGCTGCTGTACGAAGACGGCATCTTTACCCGCGGTTCGACCAGGGGCGATGGGACGACGGGAGAGGAGGTCACGGTCAATCTCCGAACAATACGAGCACTGCCCCTGCAATTGATGGCTGGCACCGGCTACCCTCCCCGACTTGTCGTTCGCGGCGAGGTCTACATGCGCCTGGACGATTTCCAGACGTTGAACCGCACGATGACAGAGCGCGGGGAGGACGCCTTCGCCAATCCGCGCAATGCCGCATCGGGAGCCTTGCGACAACTCGATTCGGCGATGACGGCTTCTCGGCCGCTTGCGCTCACCTGCTATGAGATTATGGCATTCTCAGGGAAGGGCTTGCCGACCCACTGGGAGGAGCTCGACGCGTTGTCGCGGTGGGGATTTCCGGTTCCCTTACACCGGCGTCTGTGCGGTGCGATCGACGAGGCCGTCGAATACCACCATGACACGGAGACGATGCGGGACAGCCTCCCCTTCGAAATCGACGGGGTGGTCATCAAGGTCAACCGGCGGGACTTGCAGGAACAACTGGGATACAAATCGAGAAGTCCGCGTTACGCCATCGCCTACAAGTTCACACCGCGCAAAGAGGTCACCAAGGTTCAGGACATCGTTGTATCCGTGGGACGCACCGGCACATTAACGCCGCTTGCCCTACTGATCCCGGTGGAAGTGGGCGGGGTGACGATCAGCCGGGCAACGCTCCACAATGCCGACGAAGTGGCGAGGAAGGATATCCGTGTCGGCGACACCGTCAGGGTAGAACGAGCAGGCGACGTGATTCCGGCTATCGCCGAGCGGGTGGCGGCACCTGACGATGTCCGCGGGGAGCCCTTCCGGATGCCGGATCACTGTCCCGTCTGCGGGTCCAACGTCGCCAGGGAGGGGGCCTACTACTATTGCACCGGACAGTCCGTGTGCCCGGCACAGCTCAAGGGTGCCATTGAACACTTTGCCTCAAAGAGCGCGCTCAATATCGAAGGCCTCGGGAAAAAAACCGTCGCACAACTGGTGGATGCTGGAATGGTCCGCTCACTGGCCGACCTCTATCGCCTGACGAAGCCGCAGTTGCTTGACCTGGAGGGATTTGCGGACCGCTCAGCGAGCCTGCTGCTGGAAGCCATTGAAAGGAGCAAGTGCGTATCCCTCGACCGGTTGTTGATGGGACTCGGTATCCGGCAGGTGGGACAACACATCGCCAAGGTCCTCGCCAGGGAATTCGGCTCCCTCACCCGCTTGATGGAGGCCAATGAAGGCAGGTTCCAGCAGGTAATGGCAATTGGGCCGGAAATTGCCGCGAGTCTGGTCTCCTACTTTTCGGAGGTGCACAACCGCGAGGTCATTCAAGACCTCCTGAACAGCGGTTTCACGATAGAGGTAACGCAGCCGCATTCTTCGGGCGGTGCCACGTTCGCGGGCAAGACCTTCGTTTTCACCGGAGCATTAAAAGAATTGACGAGGGAACAAGCGGGACAGCTCGTGGAGGAAAGAGGGGGTCGCCTCGCCTCGAGCGTCAGCAAAAGGACCTCATACGTAGTCGCGGGAGAAGAGGCAGGTTCGAAGCTGGAACAGGCGGTGAAACTGGGCGTCACCGTCCTGACCGAGCAGGAATTTTTGGGGTTGGTCGCGCTCGAGAGGGACGATCGCTAGCTGACCAGATTGAAATTGGGAGCTTCGACGGCTACGGGGGTTTTCTCCTCGCGGAAGATCTGGACGCTTCGGATTGACCTCGGCTCTGCCTCATGGATGAGGATACGGCAATTGCCGATCCGTAATTCCTCTCCCACTTTTGGAATGCGGCCCAGTTCCTGCTGGATAAGCCCGCTGATCGTCACAGCTTCATCGCCGAGATCCACTTTGAGGAAATCGTTTACCTTGCGCACTTCCGTGCGGCCGTGCACAAGGATGTGGTTCTTGCCCAGGCGTTTGATCAGTTCTTCGGTGATATCCGTTTCGTCCATGATCTCGCCGACGACTTCCTCGAGCAAGTCCTCGAGCGTCACGATGCCCATGACCCCGCCGAATTCATTGACGACCACCGCCATGTGCCGTTTCTCCTGCTGAAACTGCTTCATGAGATCGTCGGCGGTTTTTCCAGCCGGCACAAAGATCGGCGGGTAGGCAATTTCCTTCAGTTTGGCATCAGTCTGGTTCTTGGCCAATTCGGTGAGCGCCCTGGTCTTGTAGAGGATGCCGGTAATATTGTCGAGTGTGCCGTCGTAGACCGGAATCCTCGAGTATTTGGAGTTGTACAGGAGTTCCTGAGCCTCCTTAAGACGCAAATTACCGTCCAGCGAAAACACATAGAGCCTGGGCGTCATGGCGTCTTCGGCGGTAATGTCCTTCAGCTGGAAGACGTTCTTGATCATCTTGACCTTTTCGACCTCAATGGCGCCCGTCTTCCCTCCTTCGTCCAGCATGATCTTGAGTTCTTCCTCGGTCACAAGCGGCAGGGTCAATCCCTTTCCGCCGGTGACCCTATGGATGAAAGGGACCATGACGGCCAAGATGGGTTTGAGCAGCAGCTGGACGCCGTACACCGGATAGGACATGTTCAGCGTGACCGGCACGGCAAATTTTGCGGCCAAGGTCTTCGGCACCACGTCGACCGAGACGAGCAGAACAAACGTGAGAAGGCCCACCACGACGGCAATCGTATCGTCGAAGAACGTCCGTTCGGCCCCGTACGTGTTCAAGGTAAGAAATGTCGCATACATGGGAATCGCGGTACCGACGAGCCGATCTCCGACCAGGATCGTGGCAAGGAGTTTTTGGGGGTCGCTACGGAGATGGAGCGCCATTTTGGCGCGATGGTTATGGTTATGAGCCAGCGCGCGGAGCTTGGTCTCATTGACCGCGAAGAATCCGATCTCCGCCGTCGAAATCACGGCAGAAAGAACAATAAGCCCCAACAGGATCGCAATATCCATAGCGCTTCCGGGTTTAGGGACGGGTCACGCGCACAATGGTCTGGAAAGGGGAACTCAGGGGGCTGTTTCCGGCGATCGGACAGGCGAGCCACATGGGGGAAAGGCCAAGATCGATGCGAAAGGCACCGTGGGGGGGTATTGTTTTCATGAGGTGTACATCTATCATAGGCTGAAAAGAGGGGCAAGCACTTCAGCAAAACCTACCGTAATATCATCGGCTTATACTCTACAGCTCAGCTATCATCGCGAAAGACAAAGGATTGGACGGCCAAGTCGGCTTCGAGCCTGGTGGCCGCAGACTCAGCCTGGTTCTCAGTCCTAAACTCCCCTACCTGCACGCGATATCTTCTGCCATCAGGAAGATCTATCACCTGGATACGTCCTCCGGGACAGATCCGCTGGGCGCGTTCGAGCAGTATGGCCGCGTTTCGCTGTTCTGCAAAAGAGCCGATTTGGACCCTGAGGAACCCCATTTCTGCCGTTCGGCCTTGGAATCCAATCACACGGAGCTCAATTTGATCGGTACCCTGCCCCACAATTCCCAGCGTCCTGGCCCCGGCGTACGACAAATCCAGGACACGTCCTTTGGCAAAGGGCCCTCGGTCATTGATCCGCACGGTGACTTCTTTGCCCGTGCTGGCGGACCTGACGACGGCGATGGACCCCAGCGGGAGTGTCCGGTGGGCGGCCGTGAGCTTGTGCATGTCGTACCGCTCACCGTTGGCTGTCTTATTGCCATGGAATCCGGGACCGTACCAAGAGGCCATTCCCCGCTCGAGATAGCCAATGGGATAGCCGGGGAAGTATATCGGTTTGGGAGGTGGACTACTGCAGCCTGCGACGAACGCGCTAACCAGAAGGAAGGAAATCCACGTGGAGACCAGGGCCAGGGGGGGTAAACGGCCGCTGGTCATGCGCAATTCCTCAGACTGATGAGGTCGTACATACCCGAAAAGAGGTCAACCCCGGGAGGTGCAGGGAGCCTTCAGCACCTCATCAGAATTCGTCGAGCGATTGGTCCCGCAGAATGGAGAGGGCCTTTTCGATGTTCGCAACCGTGAGGACGACAATTGCGCGTTTCCCTTCCCGTGAAGGTGTGCAATAGCCGCATTTGATGTTGATACGCGCCTTCGTCAGCAGATCGGCGACTTCGTTGAGGGCTCCGGGCTTGTTTTCCAGGCTGAGAATCAGCGCAGTTTCTTCCGTGAACTTGATCTTAGCCGTTTTGAGGGCGGTACGTGCCCCGTCGAGATCGGCAACCAGAAGTCGCAGCTTACCCGTGCCGGTGACTTCCGGAGCGGAAAAGGCCTTGATGTTGACGCCTGCCTCTCCAAGGACGGAAGCGACTTGCGCCATGACACCGGGGCGGCTTTGGCCGCTGATGACCAGTTGCGTGGTGGTTGGCATGGGAAATCCTTATATAGACGCCAGTAACTCCTATCACTTCCTGCGGGTGTCCCGCAACTGTCAGGCGGTCCGAGAGTCCGGCTCCCCTCCCTTAAAGAATGTGGCAGACCCCGTTGATAAAGGTGAATTCATAGATGCAGTTGACCAGGATCAACTGCTCTTGGGTCAGCTTGAACGCAAGAGCCTTCATCCCACGGGGGACAAGCAGGTAGAAGGGTATCCCTCGGGTGATTGCTCGTTTCCACTTATCGATGATCTGGATGTCCGCTAGCGAGTCTTCGGTTTCAACTTCTGCCATCCATTCCATCGTGTTGCCGCCGGAATTCACGTACCACCCGACGATATCGCAGAGCTGGTTGGGGTCAGCGCAAGCGTTTGGCTCGAGACCGGCTCTAATGGTTACCTTGCAGACAAACGCTTTGGCCCAGCGCTGAGCGACTAGACTGACGACCTGGTCGTGGACGGTTTCTATGCCCTGTTCGCGAAGAGTCGCGCTCATGACGCCCTCCTCTTTAGGAGCATCCGCTCGTGGCGCCGCAGCCCATGCATTTCAGGCAGGTGCCGTTTCTGACGAGCTTGAATTCGTTGCAGCCCTGGCACGGGTCCCCTTCATACCCTTGAAGGCGCGCGTACTTGATGGCCTCCGCCGTATAGGTCAATGTTTCCCGCTTGAGTTCCACCTTGTGCGTCACCCCGCCAGCACCATGCCCGTGGCCATTGCCGGCGTGACGCGGCTGCATACCCCTCCTCGACGGAAACAACTCTGTACTGATGGATGATGACGCGAGGGTCTGCGGGTCGGCTTCCTCTTCAGAGCATTCGGGATCCGGCTCGTCCTTCTTGACGGAGTCCATGCGCAAATCTTCTTCCTTGACTTGCGCCAGATCATACCGGTCCAAGTACGTGACGGCCAGCTCGCGGAAAATGTAGTCGATGATCGAGGTGGACATCTTGATGCGGTCGTTCAATTTGACCGGACCATTGGGTTCGAAACGGGTGAAGACAAAGGCCTCGACGAACTCTTCGAGAGGAACGCCGTGCTGAAGCCCGAGGGAAATGGCGATGGCAAAGCAGTTCATCAGGCTTCGGAACGCCGCCCCTTCCTTGTGCATGTCGAGGAAAATTTCGCCGACCGTCCCGTCTTCATATTCACCGGTCCGGAGATAGAGCTTGTGCCCGCCGATCACCGCCTTTTGCGTATACCCATTGCGTCGTGCCGGCAGCGGCCGCCGTTTGGCCAGGTAGCGGACGAGGACTCGCTCAGTGATCTTTTCGGCAATACTGAGCACTTCAGTCGATGCCTCCACGGTCTTTCCGCTGTCGGTGGACGCGGACAGAGGTTGACTCAGTTTTGACCCGTCGCGGTAGAGCGCTACGGCCTTGACCATGCTTTTCCAGGCAAACAGATAGGCCGATTTGACGTCTTCCAACGTGGCGTCTGCAGGCATGTTGATCGTCTTACTGATCGCACCGCTGATGAACGGCTGGGCGGCCGCCATCATCCGGATATGAGCATCGACGGCGATGTAGCGCTGGCCAATGCGACCGCATCGATTGGCGCAGTCGAAGACCGGCAGATGTTCGGCCTTGAGATGCGGGGCGCCCTCGACGGTCATGGTGCCGCAGCAATAATCATTGGCAGCCGCGATCTCCTCTTGGGTGAAGCCAAGGGCCTTCAGCATGTTGAAGTTGGCCTCGGTCAGCTGAACGTCCGTCAGTCCGAGCTTGGCGCGGCAGAACTCTTCTCCGAGCACATACTTGTTGAACGCAAATTGAATTTCGAATGCCTGCGACAACCCGCTTTCCATTCTGGCGAGCGCCGCATCGTCGAATCCCTTTTGTTTCAACGTCTCATGATTGATGAAGGGGGCACTCTGCAACGTCTGGCGGCCCACACAATAGTTGACGATGTCTTGCACCTGCGAAGGGGTATATTCCAACGTCTCGAGCGCGGGCGGCAGACTTTGGTTGATGATTTTGAAGTACCCTCCCCCGGCCAGCTTTTTGAATTTGACCAAGGCGAAGTCCGGTTCGATGCCGGTGGTATCGCAATCCATGACGAGACCGATGGTGCCGGTCGGCGCGATCACAGTGACCTGGGCATTGCGGTATCCGTAAGCAGTTCCGAGCTCCAACGCCCTGTCCCACGCGCGCCTCGCGGCGATCAAAAGATCCGGTGGACAATGCTCGGCATGGATGCCGGCAGGTGTGATCGTGAGCCCCTCGAATTCTTCTTTCGGTGCATTGTAGGCTGCACGTCGGTGATTGCGCATCACGCGCAACATCGCGTCCCGGTTTTTGGCGTATCCGGGAAACGGCCAGAGTTCGGCGGCCATTTCCGCCGAGGCGCTATAGGCTTCACCGGTCATGATGGCGGTGAGGGCTCCGCAGATCGCCTGGGCCTTCTCAGAGTCGTACGGAATGCCCTGGCGCATCAGAACGGTACCGAGGTTGGCGTATCCCAGGCCGAGAGTGCGGAACTGATAGCTCTTTTCGGCAATCGAGCGGCTCGGGAACGACGCCATGAGCACACTGATCTCCAACACAACAGTCCAGATCCGGACCGCATGGCGGAAATGCTCCAGTTCGAACTGCCCTTCCGGCGTAAAGAACTGCGCCAGATTCAGCGAGGCCAAATTGCAGGCTGTGTCGTCGAGGAACATATATTCGGAACAGGGATTTGAAGCATTGATGCGCCCATCTTCGGGGCAGGTATGCCACTCGTTGATGGTGGTGTCGTATTGCGTGCCAGGATCCGCGCAGATCCACGCGGCCCAGGCGATGCGGTCCCACAGGTCGCGCGCCTTGACGGTTTTAGAGATCTTCCCGTCGATCCGCCGCCTGAGTTGCCAATCGCCATCAGCTTCTAGTGTGGTGAAAAACTCGTTGGGGATACGAACACTATTATTGGAGTTTTGCCCCGAAACCGTTTGATAGGCTTTCCCATCCCAATTGGTGTCGTACTCATGAAAGACAAAATGAGTGAAGCCCTGCTGGGCGTAGGAAAACATTCGCTGAATGTAGGCTTCCGGCAGGTTGTCCCGGCGGGCCGCCGTCAATGCTTCCCTCAAAATGGAATTCTGCTTGGGATCGATCGATATATGGGGCGTACCCTCGGCGTCGACGATATGGCAGGCCTTAAGCACGGCGTTGAGCCGCTGGGCGCAAATCTTCGAACCCGTCACCATCGCGGCGACCTTCTGCTCCTCGATCACCTTCCAATCGATGAATTCTTCGATGTCGGGATGATCCAGGTCCAGGCAGACCATCTTGGCGGCGCGCCGGGTCGTCCCTCCTGACTTGATGGCACCGGCCGCGCGATCGCCGATGCGCAGAAACGACATCAGTCCGGATGAGCGTCCGCCGCCGGACAGTGCTTCACCGTCGCCGCGCAGTTTTGAAAAGTTCGTTCCCGTTCCGGATCCGTACTTAAACAGTCGGGCTTCGCGTACCCACAGATCCATGATCCCGTTCTCGTTGACGAGATCGTCTTCGATCGACTGAATGAAACAAGCGTGTGGCTGTGGATGCTCGAAGGCGTTCGTGGCTTTCACGACTTCCCGGGTTTTGGGATCGACATAGAAATGCCCTTGGGCGGGCCCGGACAGTCCATAAGCATAGTGCAAGCCCGTATTGAACCATTGCGGAGAGTTGGGTGCGGCCATCTGGTGGGCCAGCATGTAGCACAGCTCGTCGTGAAAGGCGGCGCTGTCCTCGATCGTCTTGAAATAGCCGTACGCCTTTCCCCAATGTGTCCAGCAACCGGCCAGACGCTCGAACACCTGTCTGGCGTCTCGTTCTCCACCCAGAACCGGTTTGCCGTCGGTCCCCACAAGCGGATTGCCAGCCTCATCCCTCTGCGGGACGCCCGCCTTGCGAAAGTACTTCTGAGCAAGGATGTCGATGGCAAGCTGAGACCAAGATTCAGGGATATCGATTTGCTCCAACTTAAAAACGGTCGATCCATCAGGATTGCGGATCTCGGAAGAGCGTTTAACGAACTGCAATCCCTCATAGGGACTTTGTCCGGAACGTGTGAATCGCCGTTCTATTCTCACGATGCCTCCTCCCTGGATTTCGAGCCAGTTGCCGCCCCTTGTAGGCCCTACGGAAGTAGTAGGCCTAAAGGACCCATCCAATGCCCACACTTGGAGCTTTTTCTCGCAGAAACTCTCGTTGAATCGCTCCAGCCGGTCACGGGGATGACTACATATAGCTATTGGCAGGAATTGTCAATACTAAATATTGTGGGTTCTCTGTGGAAACGGAGGAAAGCCTGTGGATAAGAGCTAGTCATTGACCAAGGCTGGTTTCGTCGGAAAAAAGACAGGTTATCCACAGCTGGGGATAAGATTCGCGTGTGCCTTTCCTAGAACGCAAGCCGGCCTAGGCGGATGATGGATTCATCCAAACCCTTAAGTGGAATAAAGTACCCGGCGACGCCGAGTACGCGGATATGCGACTCGAACACGGTCGTTTCGTAGAGGCTCATGATCCCCCAGTTGCTGCGAACAGTATGCGGGCGGACGGCAGTGTTCATCAGTTCATGACTATGGGAGCGGAAGATCGATTTCAGCATGGCTTGCTCGCGCGTTGAATGGCTCTGGTCGCTCCGGTCCATCGCTTTTCCAAGTTCCGTTTCAACGTACTGTAGATAGTCCTCCATGGCTGGATTGGAGAGAACGAGTCCGATGCCCAAGCCCAGTAGGAGCACGACGATGCTGAGCGGGAGCAAGCTCATGCAGACTTTCCTTTGACAAATGGCGGTCGCATCTTTAGCCTACCGCGAACATCGGCCTGCCGTGAACCTGCTGCTGGAGGTTTGCTTATGTTCGTGTGGAGCAAAAAGCTCGTTGCGGTGCTCTTGGGTGTGTTCATGGCCATTTTAGGTGCGTTTCTCATTCACGGCTCCCCTGACAGTGCCAGCGGGCTGAAGATTCATACGACAAGATGGATGGCGCTCAATTACGTCGGCCTCATGGTGTGGGTGTTCGTCTGGATGATCGATCAGACGCGCATGAGAGCCAAGAATGTCTGGGTGTGGTTGGTGCCGTTTGCTCTGGCGCCCTTGCCAACCCTGCTCTTGTTCGTGCTGTTTCTTCAGCGTCGTCTCAAGCCGGTTTCATGAGCGGAGACCTTGGTGCGGCTGTCTCTGCAGTGTCAGAGGCGAGATGCCGGCGATAGTGCCAGACGAGCCAGCAACCGGGCAACGCGAGAAGGAACGAGAGAAAAAAGAACCATCCCCACCCGACAAGGCTCACCGCTTCAGCGGAAGGACGTCCGGAAAACACCCGCCCCAAGGCTTCCAAGGAAGACAGCAGCGCGAACTGGGTGGCCGTATAGCGATGGTCGCAGAGAGACATCACAAGGGCCACGAAAGCCGCCGTGCCCATCCCTCCGGTGACGTTTTCAATGACGACGGAGGCGGCGAGGGCCTCATAACTCTTTCCGATCCATGCCAACAGTATGAATGAGAGATTGGACAGCGCCTGAAGAATGCCGAATAGCAGGAGCGAGCGGACCATGCCCGCTTTGGCCATCACCATCCCTCCTGCCAGCGCTCCGATGAGCGTAGCCGCAATGCCCAGGCCTTTGACATAGCCGACTTCCCCAGCGGTAAAGCCAAGACCGCCGATGAAGAAGGCGGTCTGCAACGATCCTGCGATAGCGTCTCCGATCTTGTACAGGACGATCAGACAGAGTAATCCATAAATGCCCGGCCTCGAGAAGAGTTCCCGTAACGGCAGGCCGACTGCTTCTGCAAGAGTTTTCGGCGGCGCCCCGGCGGCGGAAGGATTTGGACTCAGGAAGATGGTCGCGGCTCCTGCGGCCATGAGACCGGCTAGTGTCAGATAGGTCCAGCGCCAACCGACGTGATCCGCCAGGACCAAGGCACCTGCGCTCGCCAGCAAGAGGGCCAAACGATACCCGTTCACCCAGACCGCGGCACCAAACCCCCGCTCCGCCGGAAGGAGGACGTCTGTACGATAGGCATCAAAGACGATGTCCAACGATGCTGATAAGAAGGCGACAGTCACAGCAATGGCGCCGAGCCAACGAGGCCCATTCTCTGTCCCGACGATCGCCATCGTTGCCAATCCGGCTGCCACGGCCATCTGCGTGACCAACATCCAGCCGCGTCGGCGTCCCAGCCACGGAAGAGTGATCCTGTCCATGAAGGGCGCCCAGAGAAATTTTAAGCTGTACGGGAGGCCGACCAGGGTGAAGATGCCGATCGTTTTCAGGTCCATGCCTGCCACTGTCAGCCACGCTTGGAGGGTGCCCGATGTCAGCGCCAAGGGCAGCCCCGAGACAAACCCCAGCGGCAGCATCAAGGCGATGCGCTTATTTCCCAGAATCTGTGCGAGAGACGCAGCCATGTGTTCGGTCGATTCTACGCGGTCTAGAATAGCATCAGATTGGTGACGAGCTGAGGAGAATCAGTAATTTGGTTCGAGAGAGCCGGCGCTTGAAATCCGGAAGGGAACTATGTCGACCACTCAGCAAGGCTGTCCGTTGAACGTGCAGGGTTTGTAGCGGGTGACGTCGAATTCGACGTTCTCCTGGTAGATGCGCTCATTCCCGTTCACGCCGTCTTGTTCAGGATCGTTCCACATATTGTGATTCCACCAATAAAATAGTGGGTGCACCTCGGTCTGATACACGGGGTTGCCGAAGTTGCTGCGGGCATACTCCTGCACCATGCGGCCCGTCACATAGTCGACCTGGCCATCGCCCTTCAGCGAATACAATAGGATAAACAAGCGGGCTTCGTGGTCGTATAACTCGTCGATGCGCGTGCTGATATCCGGTTCAATGGGAAGCACATCTTTGGCAGAGGCATATTGGTGTGCGGAGAGCACGCTCACCCAGAGAACGGCACAAGCCATGAGGAGCCGAATTGTCACCGAAGCCCTTGCGTGATGTTTTTCAAGAGCCATGCTATCACGGCGATGGAGGCCCTTCAACTTGCAACGTGTCTTCGTGCCGCACTTGCCCCTCAGTCCACCGGCTCTCTATAATGCGCGATTCATGAGTAAGCGTGTATCGCTTCACAGTTTGGGGTGCCGTCTCAATCAAGCCGAAACGTCTGTGCTCGAGTCACAGTTGCGTCGGCGCGGGTATACGGTCGTCGCTTGGGGAAATCCCACGGATCTCCTCGTCGTCAATACCTGTTCGGTCACGGCCGAGGCAGAGCGGACGTGCCGTTATGTGATTCGAAAGACATTGAGACACTCGCCCGAGGCGTTCGTGGCCGTTACCGGCTGTTACGCCCAGACCGGGGCGCATCAGCTGCGGAGCATTCCTGGAATCGACCTTATTGTCGGCAACCAATTCAAGTCGGACTTGCCCTCCTTCTTGCCGCCGCCGGAGTTGCTCAAGAAACAGCCGTCCCCCGAGGTGTTGCATACCAGGACCCTCTCCCGCGATGAGTTCGTGCTGCCCGAGTTTGGAGAGTCGGAGGCCACCCGAGCCCTGTTAAAGATCCAGGATGGGTGCAACGTCATGTGCAGTTTCTGCCTGATTCCATTTGCAAGGGGCCACGAGCGGAGCAGACTCCTTGACGACATTCTCGAAGAGGCCGAGTTGCACGCGGCCCACGGCCATCGAGAGCTCGTCCTCACCGGAGTGAACATCGGCCAGTTTTACTCGCAGGGGGTCGACCTCACCGGCCTGATCGATCGTCTGGAATCCATCGACGGCATCGAGCGCATCAGGCTGTCTTCGATCGAGCCGACGACGGTCACTCAACGCCTCTTGGACCGCATGGGCGTTTCGCGCAAGCTGTGTCACTATCTGCATATCCCGCTCCAGAGCGGCGACGACACGGTTCTCGCCTCCATGAACCGTCCTTATAAGGTAGGATCATTCGTGTCACTCATCGACCGTGCGATGGAAACAGTTCCCGGGGTGGCGTTGGGAACCGATCTCATGGTGGGATTTCCGGGCGAATCCGAGCGTGCCTTTCGACAGACCGTCGATCTGTGCGACCGCATTCCCTTTTCATACTTTCATGTCTTCACGTACTCGAAACGACCGGGCACTGCTGCGGCCAAGATGTCGCAGGACATCCCGGCGGAGACGGCACGCCAGCGCGCGCAGACGCTGGCTGAGCTGTCGCGGCAAAAACGGCTTGCGTTCGCAGAACGATGGATCGGCACCTCGGTCTCCGTCCTATTTGAAGCCGGTCATATCGACGGTCTCCGAGTCGGGACAACCGCACATTACCTGAAGGTCGCTGTTCCCTCCGATGCCGACTTGGCCAACCAGATCCATCAGGTAACGATTACCGGTGCTTCGGACCGCTGGGCCGTCGGTCAGCTCATCCCAAGTGCGATGGAAGGAACGCCGTCATGAGCCTGGGATCTGGTGTCCCTTGTCAGGTCCACATCGAAACATTCGGTTGTCAGATGAACGAGTATGACTCCGAACTGGTTCGATCGCTGCTCAAGCGCGAAGGGTTTCTGCTGACCGAGGATCGCGAACGCGCTGACGTCATTCTCATGAACACCTGCGCCATCCGTGAAAACGCCCACACGAAGGTGTACACCCACCTCTCCGGCCTGAAGACGCTCAAGAAGAGTCGGCCGTTGGTCGTCGGCATCCTGGGCTGCATGGCGCAAAATCTCAAAGCGGAGCTCACAAAACAGGAGCCGCTGGTAGATCTTTTGGCCGGCCCGGACTCCTATCGCCAGCTGCCCGCGCTGATCCGCAATGCCGTTCATGCTCAGGAACAGGGCGAGCATGTGAAAGCCTTGGCGGTCGACCTTTGCGAATACGAGACCTATGATGACATTGTCCCAGCGCGCGTTCCCGGTGTGAACGCTTGGATCGCCGTCATGCGCGGCTGCGATAACTTTTGCAGTTTCTGCGTAGTCCCTTATACGCGTGGAAGGGAACGATCCCGAGAGCCGGAGGGCATACTCGAAGAAGCGAGACGCATAGCGAGCGAAGGTTTTAAGCAAGTGACGTTGCTGGGGCAGAACGTGAATTCCTACTGCTCAGGCGATTGGGACTTTGCCCGCCTCCTCACCGCCGTGGCGGATATTCCCGGGATTGAGCGTGTCAGATTCACTTCTCCGCATCCGAAAGATTTCCCTCCATCGTTGCTGGAGGCCGTAGTCTTTCATCCCAAGATCTGCAAGCACATCCATTTACCCGCCCAGTCGGGCAGTGATCGCATACTGGGGCTGATGAACCGGACCTATACGCGACAGGAATATATGGCGCTCGTGGACCGAATCCGCTCGATGAATCCCCACATTGTGCTGACGACGGATATCATCGCTGGGTTCTGCTCGGAGACCGAGGCGGAGTTTGGGGACACCTATCGTCTGTTGGAAGAGGTCCGTTACCATTCGGCCTTTATTTTCCTCTACTCCGAACGGACCAATACCATTGCCGCGCGGAAATATGCAGATGACATCCCGCACGAGGTCAAATCACGACGAGTCACCGCGTTGGTGGAACTCCAGCGTCGAATCTCGACCGAGCGCAATCGCGAGTACCTTGGTAAGACTCTTCCCGTCCTCGTCGAGGGCGACGCCAAAAAGTCTGCTCTGCAGGCCATGGGAAAAAGTGATGGCAACATTACCGTGATCTGGGATAAAAGCGACGTTGCGTGCGTACCAGGTCAACTGGTTGCGTGTTCGATTTACGACGCATCGGCATCCACGCTCTATGCCCGGGCCGGGTGAGGGTCTGAGGGCTCATCGACAAAAAGCGAACAGTCCTGCACCAATATCGTTCAGTCGTAGCCACATTCCTTCGGTACGTATTTCTTCTCTGCTCAAAGCGGCTCCTCCCATCACATCCGTCGGGATAGAAACTTCATGACGGGATCCCCGTTCAACACGTGGCGGTGCACAATTGAAATAATTCATTAAATCAATCTATTAGATGATTCAATTGGACTGGCTCTTGAAGCAACGTAAACGCCTTTCGCATCCCATCCCCTGATCTCCCTCTCAGAGTTTCTACATCCTTCGGGACTTAGCCGATTGAGGGCATAGTCTTTGCTAGGAAAATGAATGACTTCGAAAACCTCCACCCATTCCCAATGGAGCGGTCATGAACTCCACTCAAATTCCAGCGGAGAACCGATCGGATTCGGCGATGAGTCTTGAAACGATTATTGCGATCGGGCTCTTCGGCTGGCTGGCCCTCAGCATGACTCTGATGGGTCTCGGCATTTGGTAATCGTCTCTCGCGATGCCGATCGTGGCTTGCGACTGCATCATCCCTTTCGTCAAAGGAGAACAGCGATGTGGACTTGTTCATGCATCACCAGGCTGATGAACGTGACGGTCGCGGGGTGCCTCGGCCTGGCCTTGATTGTCACCGGATGTAGTTCCACTGCCAAAATTGCACAGAATTCCAAAGGCAGCGTGTACCTCGAGGAGATCATGGACTGGTCGTTCGAAGCCAGCCACCCGGCCGTCATCGATCAGACCACGATCATGAAAATCGTGAAAGGGGTCTATACCGCAGAGGATCAGAACGGATCGTCGAGAATGTCCGCCGCTGGCAGCAAGCCGATGAGAGTATTCAGCGATGAGGATGCGGAGTTCCTGGCTCCCCTGCTCGCACAAGGTTTGTCCAAAGCGAAGCCCGAACAACTGGTTGGGTTTCGCGTGTCCTCATCGGCAGGGTCAGGCTCTGAACCCACGGCGGGCAGCATCTACGTCCAACAGGGCGCCGTTCATTTCACCGTCTCGAAGGGAACTTCGGCCACGATGTTCATGCCGGAATCGGCAGCCCGCGCTGAGCAGGCGCCACCCTATGCCGCTGGCGGGAAAGCAGGCGCCATCGTCCAGGTCATCGACTACCATGCTCTCGCCAAAGCGCCAATGCCACCGGCGTTACCGGTTGCGAAAACGGCGATGAGCCAAGGCACCGGTGCAAGAATTCCTGCTGCTGCGACGCTTGCCGCGACCGAGGGCGAAGGACCGGCGGAAATGCACACTCAACTTAGTCGAGCCAAGGACATGCTGGCCAAGAAGGATACCGAGATCACAGTGCTGCGGAAGGAATCGGATTGGATGAAACGAGAGTTACGGGAGCGCGACGAGGAAATTCGAGCCCTCAAGGCTAGCGCCAAGACTCCACCCAAGAAGAAAAAGGCGGAGGCGTATCCGACCCGGTAGCGGGTCATCCCACATCGAGCAACTCCGGCTGTAGCAGAACCACCTCACGGGAAAGGGGCTGCCGGAAGTTCATCCTGCAATGGCAGGCGTATGTGACGTAGGTGTCTTGCAGGCAATACTGTGCGAGCTCAAGCCCCTTTCCCTGCCCCCACATTGCCGCGACTTGATCTCCGCTGCCCGATTTCGTTTCGACGTTCAATGCTCGCGCGAGCACGTCGAGCTTGATCCAACCCCGCGTATCCCAATTGCTCCAGATCGCCATCGTATCGTAAACCGGTTCGCTTCTGAATTTGGCGAGATTGATCTCCATACTGGGCCTGACCTGGTGGATGATCGACCGTTTCCGTATGAAGGGCAAGTCGAAGCCGAGGCCGTTGTGCGTGATGAACAATGACGGCTTGTCTTGAGCCAGACGGCTCCAGAACTGGCGAAGGAGCTCCCGTTCGTTGGCGCCATACCAGGCGACGGCTCCACGCGGCTCCATCTGATCCGAAAACTCCAGAAGGCCGATGCAGACGATCGAACTATAGGTACCGTCGAACGCGGATTTGGCGTATTGCTCCTCTCCCGCTTGGCGTTCGGCTTCCGCTTCACCGGCCGCAAACAGATCGGATGCCGGCGCTTCCGGCTCGGCCGGCAAGCATTTCCCGGCCAGGCGCGCCCAATCCTCTCGTGGGCACTGAATTGTCTCAATGTCGAGGACGACCTTCATGACGCTTTTCCCGGTGAATCCCTTTGCAACGCTTCAATGATCGGCCTGTCGGCAGGAGGAAACTGGTACTCGCCCATTTCCGAGGGATGGACCCAACGGATTTCGGCGCAGTCGAGCGGGGTTGCACGGCCTTCCCCGATAGTGCAGCGGAAGAAGTGCAGCTCGACGGTTTTCTCTGGATACTCATGCCGGATAATCTGAAACGGAACCGGGATTTCGATTCGAATGTTCAGCTCCTCGAAGAGCTCACGTTGAAGGCATTCCTCCAACGTTTCTTCCCCCTCGCGTTTTCCGCCCGGAAATTCCCAGAGGCCGGCCAGGTGTACGCCCATACGGCGTTTGGCGATCAGATAACGGCCGTCATGACAGATGAGACCAGCGGCTACTTCGACGACTTTCGCCATGTGGCCTTTCTTCGGGCATTGAACGGAAACGTTTTGCACATCGACGTCATAGGGCATTCCTGGCATGCCGGGGTCCTCGCTGTGCAGCAAAGAGCCCCGAAGTCCATGAGGGCCTGGTTGAAGTCGTAGCCTTTTCCCCTTGGGATCAGCGCTTCCGCCAGTCTCCACAACTGCACCGTGTGCTTTTTCGGATCGCCTTTGGCAATAAACACCCGGTAGAGCACCCGTATGACGTTCGTATCGAGAATCGGGGCATCCTCATTAAAGGCGAATGACCGGATAGCGCCCGCTGTGTAGCGTCCGATGCCTTTGAACGATAGCAGTTGGTCGTGATCGTTGGGTAACTGCCCTCCGTAGCGTTGGACCGTTTCACACGCAATACCATGCAGACGCTCAGGCCGGATGTTGTACCCCAGGGGATACCAGATTTTTTTGACCTCTTTGACCGGTGCTGAGGCCAATGTTTCGAGACTCGGATATTGCTCTAAGAATTGGTGATACTTGGGGATCACGCGATCCACCTGCGTCTGCTGCAGCATCACCTCTGAAACAAGAATGTGATAAGGATCCGAGGTATTACGCCAGGGCAGATCCCTCCCATAGATCGCATACCACTTCAACAATTGTCGTTGGAAGCGGCGTTTCAGCGGACCGGCTGGCCACGGCGCTCGTCGCAGTTTGAGTTTGATGGTCCGAGGCACTGAGGTGATAGGAAAAGCCATGAGAGCCTTGTGTACGGGGCGGCATTGTAGGATTCCGGGGCGGCAAAAGCAACGACCGGGGCACATGGCGAAACATCAAATCGCGTGGTACCGTGTACGTGTCGCTCAAGGAGGTGATCCCATGCTCAACCTAGCCCTGACATCCTCCTCCTTTTTCAGGTCCCGAATGCTCGTGATCGGAGTGGCGATGATCGGAATGAGCGCCGCCCCCCTCTCTGCTGGTGCGCTAGATGCGCAGGTGCCGTGGGAGTGCTCCAGCTACACTGATGACGCTCAGACCCGCTGCTTACATGCCTACATTGAACGGCAGCAGGAGCACATCGGACAACTTGAAGGCCGTCTGCAGGCGCAGCAGGACATGGTGGGACAATTGAAAGGACAAATAGACAGGCAGAATGCGGCCACGGCTCAGCTTCAGCAGCAACTCTCGCAGCCGCCCGTTACGACAGCGGTCGTGCCGCCGCCAGTTGTGTATCCTTATGCGTTCGCGTATCCACCAGTGGGTGTCGGAATCTATTTGGGACGACCCTGGATCGGTCCCGGATTTTACGGATTCTATGGTCGGCCCTACTGGGGCCCGCACTTCTATAGACACTATGGGCGGCACTGGTAAACACATGCCGCAGCGGCATCACCAGTCGGCGCCCAACCGATTGACGACGATTTCCTGGACCACGGCAAACTTGCCTAACGTGGATAAATAAACAGCCGTTTCTGCAATATCGAACGGACTGATCTTTTCGCTGCGCAAGATCTCCTCTGGTGTCGCGTCTACGAGCTCATCAGCCACTCCTCCTGGGCAAATCGCAGATACCTTGATATTGAACGGCCGTCCTTCGTCGGCCAGGGCTTTCGTCAGTGCCATGACTCCATGCTTTGAGGCACTGTACACCCCTGTTCCCGCCCAGGCTTGCACGCCTGCGACACTGGCGATGTTGATGATGACACCCTCCCCCAGTGCCTTCATGTGTTTGAACGCCGTTCTGCAACAGAAGAATGTTCCGCGAAGATTGACATTCATCACCTCGTCGAAGGCTTTCGTCGTCGTCTCCCCGATCCGTCTGCCCCCAAAGATGCCGGCGTTGTTGACCGTGATATCCACCCGTCCATATTGTTGGACCGCTCTTTCAAAAAGGGTCTCGACCTGGGCTTCGCTTCCGACATCCGCCTGGATGACGAACGCCTCGCCGCCTCTCCGGCAGATTTCCCTGGCGGTCTCCTCGCACAGATGTTTTCTGCGTGCAGCCACGACGACTTTTGCGCCTTCCTCACCGAATCGAAGCGCGATGGCCTTGCCGATTCCGCTGCTGCTGCCGGTCACAATGGCTACTTTCCCAGCCAGACGCTGCATATTCATGATCAATTATCCTTTCAACCTGTGAAACATCAGTTTTCTTTGACAAATTGGACAGACGCCCGTAGCCTCAGTGTGGGGTACGATAAGAGTTTCAGAGACCAGGGACCGGACGGATGTCTTACGTCGAACTCTGAGGGCACACAGCGGTATGAACAAGCGTGTACATGAGCGATACATCGTCGAATTCCCTACGCGATTCGTAGGAGAGTATGAAGGCACGGGAATCGTATACAACCTAGGGATGGGCGGGTGCAAGATCGTCACGGAGCATCCCCTGACAATCGGCGGGATGGTGACACTCTATCTCAATGTGCCGGAGCAGGTGTTTGCCATCACGGTACGAATGGCAATTGTGCGCTGGATGCTGAAATACGAGTTTGGCATGGAGTTTCTGGGCATGGAAGAATTTGAACGTGAGCGGCTGGTTCAGTATCTGCAGAGACTGGCCGCCGCTGCGGCGTAGGGCATCAAGGAAAAGAGGAAGTCACAGTGGTTACTCGCAAGCACCGCCGATTTGTCGTCAGCATGCCAAGCACACTGGTTCAACGCGACCAGTTTCGCCACAAGGGGGCCATTCGTGATCTCTCTGCGAAGGGCTGCCGGGTCGAAAGCCTGATCACGCCGTTCACCGGAATGCAGGTGACGCTGCTACTGCACATCCCCGGGGAGTCAATGCCCTTGAAGATCGAAAACGCCGCGGTACGCTGGTGCGGGTCGCAAGGCATCGGCATGGAGTTCCTTGTCGTGGCGGAACCTGAGCAGGTGCGTCTGGGACGCTTTATTCAGCAGTTGGAAAAAACGACCTCCGCAAACTAGCTTCTGCACGGATTGCATTTCGCCACCACCCTCCGTATTCTCTCCTTCCGATGGATCTCACGTCGTTGACCCCGGAACAATTCAAAGACCTGGTGCGGGGGCTTGTCGATGATCGCTTGCGCGAGTTGATTGGCGATCCGGACTTGGGCCTTGAACTTGGGGAGGCCCTCCGCGCCAGACTCAAGGCTTCACTCGAAAAAGGCGATCGGCTGTCCGGCGAGGAGCTGGCTGAAAAACTCGGGCTGCACTGGTAGATTCGATGCCCTGGTATCGACTCAGTTTTCAGCCCGGGGTGGTTCAGGATCTTGCCGCTGCCGGTCTGCCGCTGGGGCAGCGCCTCCTGGAAAAAACAAAATGGATCGCCTCCAATGTCGAGAACCTTCGCCACGAGGCGATTCACGGGCTGCCCGGATTGCACAAGTATGCGGTGGCCGACTGGCGAATTTTTTACGCAATCGATCGAACCGAAAGATTGGTGGACATCCACGCCGTCATTCACAGAAAGGCACTCACACGGTGACTATCTGAGGCGGTCCGAGATGTCGGCGACATGCAGGCGAAACGAGCCGCGCCCGACATCGTCCACATAGCGGCGCAGCGCGTCTTTGACCACCGGAAACGCAATGTGATCCCAGGGAATATCCCGTCGGTCGAATAGCCGTGTATCGAGGCTTTCTTCTCCCGCTGCAAATTCCGCTGCGCCAAGCTGGCCGATGAACGTCAGGTAGACCTGGCCTATGTGAGGAAGGCTGAGTACCGAGTGCAATCTCGAGATTGTGACCTGCGCCCCCGCTTCTTCCAGCGTTTCTCGCCTGGCCGCCTCTTCGGTTCCTTCTCCGATTTCCATGAACCCCGCGGGGTAGGTCCAAAGGCCGGACTTCGGTTCGATCGCCCGGCGGCACAACAGGATTTGCCCCTGCCATTCGGGGATGCACCCGGCGACGATCTTGGGGTTATGGTAGTGAATAGCTTGGCAGGAATCGCAGACGAAGCGCGGAAGATTATCGCCGCGCGGTACCTTTTTCGAGACGGATTTCCCGCATTCGCCGCAAAACTTCATGGCCGTTATGCCGATCAGTATGGCTTAGGGCATGGATAACACAAAACATAGATTTTTTGCACCCTGCCCGCGGGGCTTGGAACAGGTGCTGGAGCAGGAGCTTCGGGGCCTCGGTATCGCGGTGGCGAACGCGGCAGCGGGCGGCGTGAAGTTTGAAGCGCCATGGTCGACGATGTATTGGGTCAATCTCTGGACTCATATTGCGAGTCGAGTCCTGTGGGAAGTCGGGCATCGGCCGTATCGCACCGAGGAAGACGTCTATCGAGCCGCTTATGAGCTGGCATGGCCGGACTGGTTCGCTGCGCAGAGGACAATTAAGGTCAAAGTGAGCGCACATCGATGCCCGCTTCCCAGCCTGGATTTTGTGACGCTGCGCATCAAAGATGCGATTTGCGACAAGTTCGTCGCCGCAGGCGGGAAGCGGCCTATGGTGGACACGAGCCACCCCGATATCAGAATCGATGCGTTCCTCGATGCGCACAGTGTCACGTTGTATCTGGACACCTCAGGGGAGCCGCTCTTCAAACGAGGTCATCGTCTCGCTACGGTGGAAGCGCCTCTGAGAGAAAATCTTGCCGCCGGACTGCTCCGGCTCGCCGGTTGGACACCGGACGACGTGCTCATGGATCCCATGTGCGGGACAGGGACCATTCCCCTTGAAGCCGCGATGATGGCGCGGCACATTGCTCCGGGGCTGGCGCGTTCCTTCGCCTTTGAGTGTTTAGGCATTCACGATGCTGTGCGGTGGGCTCAACTCCGCGAAACAGCCAGGCTGAAGCAGCGGAAGGATGGCGAGTTCGCCATCTACGCATCGGATCATGATCCCGCTGCGGTAAAAACGGCACAACGGTTGTTCCAAGGAGCGGGAGTCGCAATCGACATTCGGTTGCGACAGCGGGACGTGTTAACGCTGGAGGCACCCGCCTCGAAGGGCATACTGATGATCAACCCTCCCTACGGCGTGCGCATGGGCAGGACTGAGGACCTCGCGTCCTTCTACCCTCGCCTCGGCGATTGGCTCAAGCGTGGCTTTGCCGGATGGCGCGCCTATATTCTGACGGCTGATCCCCGCCTTCGGGACACGATCGGACTGTCTCCCTCACGGCGAATTCCTCTCTACAATGGAGCTTTGGAGTGCCGTCTCTACGAATTCAAGATCGTCCAGGGCAGTGCCAGGCGCAGCCTCAGGCATGACACCGATGGGTGATCCGGTCACTCTTGCAACGGGCTGTGTTAGAGTACGCACTCCTCGGCGGTGGTCTTCTCAGGGGATTGTGGCAGCGTGACGCGGCTTATATCGGTGATGCTCAGTCTGCTGCTCCTTTCTGCCCTGCCGGGGTGCAGCCTCGTTCAGGGCTTCTTTGCCTGGCTTGGACCTCCTGACAGCGGAACCGTCAATGCGCCGATGCGCGAATCGGTGCTGCTGCGTCTGGCTCCCACCGTGCGGTCCGTTTTCGACCCGCTCATGTCCGTCCCCCAGGCCACGTTGGCACAAGCACAGGCATCGGTGGATTCGGTCAAAGCCCGGTACAAGCACCACCTTGCGGTGACGGCTCTTCAACAACCTTGGGACGGGTTAGGTCAGCTTGAACGTCAGGGGTTGTTATTGGCCGAGTTGGCAGAAGGGCGCGCCGTGAATTTGCCTGTGCTGCTCGACGTGTTGGAGGCCGGCATGGACAGGACCTCCGCCTTTCATAAACCCGTAGCTGTTCCGACAAACGTCGCGATGAAGGAAATGGTCACGTTCATGCTGGAAAGCCTGGAACAAGCCTCCATCTATCGGGACAAAGCCCTCGAGAATCTCACTGAAGACGATCGGCGATTTCTCTTCAGCCACGCGAAAGTCCTGACTGAGCAGTTCGCACCGCAGATTTCCAATATTTCCGAACGGACACTCGCCAAGATACAGGCCGACCAGCGATATATGGAGCTGCTCGAGGAGCAAGTCGACTATGCGAATTTGATTGCTGCGGCACAGGTTTTGGCACGTCTCGCCAACGAACGGTGGGCGCGTCAACTGGTCACCGTCTTCGGTCAGGCCCCGTCGCAGGCCAAGGTGCCTGCCGGAATGACGGGCAGCGTCCTCTACGCCGAGGAAACGTCGTACGGCGTCATCGTGATCGGAGGGCCGGGTCCCAACACCTATGAATTGGATCACCGCTTTGGTCTCGTGATCGATGTGGGGGGCGACGATTTGTATCGAGGGATGATCGCGGCTTCTACGGACCCGGAGCACGGCAACGCCGTGGTGATCGATCTCGGAGGCAACGATACCTACGATGGCGGGGCGTTGGGTCTCGCCACGGGACGGCTTGGTGTCGGGCTCTTGGTCGATCAATCCGGCGACGATGTGTACCAGATGGATCTCGGATCCGGAGGCGCGGGTTTCGGCGGTCTGGGCATTCTGTTTGATGCCAGAGGCAACGATGTCTATATGGGAAGCCGGTTCACACAAGGCGCTGCGATAGGCGGTCTCGGACTATTGTTCGATGCCTCGGGTAGCGATCGGTACACCAGCCACGGCTATTCTCTCGGATTCGGCGGGCCGCAGGGAGTGGGCGCGGTCATCGATTTCCAGGGCGACGATCAATATCAATGCGGCAACAAATATCCGAGCGCCTACAATGCTGAGGATGCGCCGAATGCGAAACCCGGCGACCCGCTGTTTCAATACGATTGTTTCGGGCTCGGCACCGGTTCCGGCAAACGCATCCTGACCAAGCGTCCGGAATGGCAAGCCCACAGTCTGGCCGGTGGTTGGGGGCTCCTCTTGGACATCGAGGGCGACGACCGGTACGAAGGCGCGAATTTTTCACAGGGCCACGGATATTTCTTCGGCACGGGTTTGTTTCTCGATCTGGACGGGAACGATGACTATCTGGCAGCGCGGTACGGGCACGGGTCTTCCGCTCATTATGGCGTTGGCTTCTTCAACGATCGGCATGGAACGGATCGCTATCGCTCCACCGGGCCGTACTACAACGGCGGCGTCGCATGGGACCATTCCGTGAGCGCAATGATCGATGCAGGCGTCGACGGCGACCATTATGCATTTGCTCCGTCGACCGGAGTGGGAATGGGAGATTATTCCGGTTGGGGGCTATTCATCGATGAAGGCGGCAACGATCGCTATCAAGCCAAGAAAGGCTTTGGTCATTCTTCGGAGCATGGCGTCGGTGCTTTTTTCGATCTCAAGGGGCAGGACACCTACGATATTCCTCAAGATCCTGTGGCTCGAGGCGACCTTCGTCCCTCCGATGGAAAAACAATACGCTATCCGGACGGCGGACTGTTCGTTGATCGTTAGAACCGGCTAATCTCCTCCTTTCAGACACATTGCTTGACTTCCCTCCCGCTCGTACCTATCTCTCGCCTACATGTATGATCGGCTTACATTTGAGCGGAGGTAAGCGCCATGACCAGTCCTAATATTTCCGTGACCTTGCCCGTCCTCCCCATTAAGCGGACCGTCCTCTTCCCCGGCGTCCTCATGCCGGTGACGGTGGGGCGCGATCGATCGGTCGCCGCCGTCAATGCGGCTTTGAAGACGGAGGAAAAGACTATTTTAGTTGTCGCGCAACGCGATCCGGGAAAGGACAATCCCGGACTCGACGACCTCTATACCATCGGCACGAAGGCCGTGGTGAAACAGGTCGGCCGGACCGATGAGGGCACCATTCAAGCAGTCCTCCAGGGCCTCGAACGGGTCGCACTGGTCAAGGTGGAGCAATCTCTCCCCTTTCTGATGGTGCAGGCGCGTCGGCTCGAACTTCCTGCGGACAACGACCGGGAGGTTCAGGCACTGCAGCGCGCGATCCAAGAACTGATGACCGACCTCCCGCGTCTGATTCAGGCGCCGGGGATCGAGGAAGCGGCCGCTGCCTTCCGCAATGAAGAAAATCCGGCGACGCTCGCTTACAGGGTGGCCTCGCTCTTGAACTTAACGGTAAAAGAGGAACAGACGCTGCTCGAAAGTTCATCGAGACTCGAATTGTTGCGTTCTCTCTATGCCTTTCTTTCAAAAGAAATCCAGATTTTGCAGCTGCGGGACAAGATCAACAGCGACACGCAAGCGAAGATCGGGAAGAGTCAGCGGGAATACATTCTGCGCGAGCAATTGAAGGCGATTCAGCAGGAGTTGGGTGAGGGCGAGACCGATGAAAGCGAGGTGGCGCACCTCAAGAAACAGATACAAGAGGCGGATCTCCCAGAGCACGTGCGTAAAGAAGTGGAGCGTGAGCTCGCCAGGCTCGCCAAAGTGCCGCCTTCATCCCCCGACCACCAGGTTCTAAGAACGTATCTTGAGCTGGTGTTGGAACTGCCATGGAACAAGGCCTCAGAAGAACACATGGATCTGAGCAAGGTCCGGCAGGTATTGGAAGAGGACCACTATGGCATCAAGGAGGTCAAAGAACGAATCGTCGAGCATCTGGCGGTCCTGAAATTGAATCCAGCCGCTAAAGCTCCGATCCTCTGTCTCGTGGGGCCTCCGGGCGTGGGAAAGACCAGCCTCGGTCAATCGATTGCCAGGGCGATGGGGCGACGATTCGAGCGGTTCAGTCTGGGAGGTGTGCACGACGAGGCCGAACTGCGCGGGCACCGTCGGACTTATGTCGGCGCGCTACCCGGGCGCATCATTCAGGCCATGCGCCGTGCCGGCGTGAACAATCCGGTCCTGATGCTGGACGAGGTTGATAAAATGGGGCGTGATTTCCGCGGTGATCCCGCGGCTGCGCTCTTGGAAATCCTGGATCCGGCGCAGAACCACACGTTTCGCGACCACTACCTGGATCTCCCGTTCGATCTCTCGAAGGTGTTCTTCATCACCACGGCGAACACGCTGGATACGATCAGCCAGCCGTTGCTCGACCGGATGGAAATCATCAGGGTTCAGGGGTACAGCGAAAAGGAGAAGGCCGAGATCTCCCGCCGCTATCTCTGGCCGCGGAGACTCAAGGAAGCAGGGCTGACGGCCGAGCAGGTGGAGCTGCCGGACGATGTCCTGGACCATATCATCAGCCGGTACACTCGCGAGGCCGGGGTCCGTCAGCTCGAACAGATGCTGGGGCGTTTGACGCGGAAAGTGGCGCTGACGGTCGCTGAACGGCCGGAAGGCCAGGATCGGCAATCGGTCAGAATCGGCAAGGCGGACCTCGCCGAATGGCTCGGGTCTGAGCGGTTCATGCCCGAAGAAGGCAGAAAGAACATTCCCGTCGGTGTCGCAACAGGTCTCGCCTGGACGCCAACGGGTGGAGATGTGTTGTACATCGAAACCACGCTCCTGCCGGGAAGCCATGAGGTCAGCCTGACAGGGCAGCTGGGAGAGGTCATGCAGGAATCGGCGCGTGCCGCGAGAAGTTATCTCTGGTCGCACGCCGAAAGCATGGGGCTGGATATCTCGCGATTCAAACGTAATGGCGTGCACATCCATGTCCCTTCCGGTGCCATCCCGAAGGACGGTCCTTCCGCGGGCATTACCATGGCTACCGCCTTGGCGTCGTCGTATGTCGGAAAACCGGTGCGGAACGATACGGCCATGACCGGCGAGATCAGCTTGAGCGGTCTGGTACTCCCGGTCGGTGGGATCAAGGAAAAGGTGCTGGCCGCTCATCGCGCCGGCATCAAACGCATCATCCTCCCACGGCCCAACGAGAAAGACCTGAAGGACGTGCCGCAGGAAGTGCGGGATGACCTCACGTTCATTCCTGTCGAACGGATAGAAGAAGTCCTCGGGTCGGCATTCGATCACGAGGTAACGCCGGCAGGCGCCCACGTCTGAAAGGCACAGGGACTGCCGTAGTAAGGCGGGCGGCGTGATACCGCCCGCCTTGCTCCACGGCCGGTCCTTGTGTCAGGATGCGACTCTTCCCCGTGTTATCCGGGAGTTTCTTCATGGCACAAAAGATAGAAATCGGACCGATCACCAAGGTGGTAAAGACCGATGAGGAATGGAAGAAACTGCTGACCATTGATGCGTACCAGGTTTTGAGACACGAGGCGACCGAGCGGGCGTTTACGAATCACCTTCACGACAACAAGGAAAACGGCGTTTACTATTGTGCCGCATGCGATCTGCCCGTCTACTCCTCTGAACACAAATTTGATAGCGGTACAGGTTGGCCGAGTTTTTGGCAGCCGATCGATCCGAAAGTCGTCGAGACCAGCACCGACTTCAAACTGATTTTCCCCCGCACCGAGGTCCACTGCGCCCGCTGTGAAGGCCATCAAGGACATGTCTTTAAGGATGGTCCGAAACCAACCGGCCTTCGCTACTGCATCAATGGTGCAGCGCTGAAGTTCGTTCCTGCGTCATAAGATGACGCCACGGCGTCTCCTCATCCTCCCTGCACTCCTGTTCATCCTTGCCTCAACCGCCTGCGAAGATCGGCGGGCCGATAAGGCCTACCTGCGCGGTGATTACGATAAGGCACGCGCCGACATGGAATTCCTGGCCCGAGGCGGTGAACCTAGGGCGCAATACGATTTGGGCGTCATGTACGACCAGGGTCAAGGCGTACCGCAGAGCGATGCGAAAGCGATGCACTGGTATGGCCTGGCTGCGGCCCAGGGTGAGCCGAGGGCCCAGTATAATCTCGGCCTGATGTACCTCAACGGGCAAGGAGTCCCGCCGGACCTGGTCAAGGCCTACTATTGGATCAGTCTTTCGGCCAACCGTCGCAATGCCAGCGCCATTGATGCCAGGGAGTATGTCGCCGAGAAAATGTCGAGGGAGCAAATCGCCGAAGCCAAACGCCTGATTCTCGAATACGAAGAACAAGCGCACAAAACGTGCGTGTTCTGCCACCCCTCCAACCCCACGTACTGAACCGTACCCATGAAACCCGCGCAGCGCGGCGTCTCCGTCCTTGACGATCTCGGGTTGATCGGCTATCACAGCCACACCACTCTCATCGGAGTACACACATGACACAGCTGGGATTCGTCGGCGTCGGGCGCATGGGAGCGAATATGGCCCGTCGCCTCCGCGACAAGGGATACCGCATCACGGCGGTTCAGGATCGCGACCGCCACGTTGCCGGGGAGCTCGCGCGTGAACTCGACTGCGAGGCCGCCACGACGCCGGCACGCGTGGCCGAGCTGTCGGACACGATCGTCACGGTGGTATCGGACGACGAGGCCATGCATGAGATTTATGCAGATGGCACCCCGTCAAGCCTCTTGACCTTTGCAAAAAACCGCCTGTTCGTCAATTGCGCTACCATCACGCCGTCCGTGCACATCGAAGTCGAACGGGACGTCGAGCGTTGCGGAGGTGCAAGCCTTGAAGCCTGCATGGCCAGCAGCATTACGCAAGCACGTCAGGGCACGCTTTATCTCATGTGCGCGGGTAAGCGTGAGACATTTGAACGCGCCAAACCATTGATGAACGCGCTGGGATCGGCTGTGCGCTATATCGGAAAAGCGGGAGAAGCGGCCAAGGTCAAGGCGCTTGTCAACATGGTGATGAACTGCAATACGGCCGCGTTGGCGGAGGGGTTGGGTCTCGGAGAGGCACTCGGATTGGATCTCACCGTCCTGCGTGAAGTGTTCAGTCAGACCGGCGCCGCATCACGTGTCTTGGAAACCGACGGCGAAGACATGCAGGCTCGTGCCCACGAATGCTATTTCTCTGCAGCGCATGCCGCGAAGGATTCAGGTATTGCGCTTGCTCTGGGTAGATCTGAGGGGCTCACCCTGCCCTTGGCACAGGCCACCTGCGAGCAGTACCAGCGGCTCGTGACTCTCGGCCTGGGTGAGCTCGACAAGTCCGGCATCGCGGAGTTGACGTTTAAGGGGCGTCATTCGTGATGACCATGGCCGCTTCCCTTGTGATCGACTGAGTTCGCGGCGAAAAAGTCGACAATCATTTCGGTCGGTACACACCCGACCAGTTGATTCCCATCGGGCGCGACGATCATCGGGACGCTGTACTGCCCGGTTGCCTCCCATGCCGATGACCACTTCTCGGCGATGCGTTGACCATTCCCTGAGTTCCCTGAGTGCGTTCCTGGCGCATCGTCCCGAGCCAGCTCTACCAAGACCCGAGGATCGGAAATATCTCGTCCTTCCCACCAGAACGCTCGATAGATCGCCCGAACCAGCGTCATACCCGCTTCGCGGTCACGGTCGACCTGCTCCGCAGCAAGGGCTATTGCATGACCCGTGTTGGGCTTCCCGGCGGGTAATTCCAACGGCAGCTCGGGTGAAAGCCGCCGGACCATCTCCACCTCATGCCGTAATTCAGCGGCCAACGTTCCCTGCCAGGCCTTCATGGGACGAGGGAGATAAGGTGCATGTTGCACACCTTGCCAATCGCAACGCGTGAGCAGATTGATGTTGTGTAGCCGCTCATGCAAGGCGTAGCAAAAGGGGCAGTTGAAATCACTGAAGAGCGAGAACCGATCGTTGCGGGCCATGCTGACTATGGGAGGACGGCGATGATTCGAACGGGCCCGCCGGTTCCCCCTTTGATTTTGATCGGCAATGCCAACAGGATGGCGCCCTTCGGGGGCAGCTTCTCGAGATTGGCGATGTTTTCGAGTCCATAGAGGTTGGCGCCGTTGATGATCTGGTGCACAATAAAATCCTGCGAGGGACCATGGTCAATGCTCGGCGTGTCGATACCGATTCCGTCGATATGCCGCTCGTTGACTAGAAACTCGGCCGCCTCCTTCGAGAATCCGGGGAAATGCAGTGTCTTTGGATCGGAGGGCGTCGCGCTTCCGAGATATCGCGACCGGTCCGGCCATCCCTGTCCCCAACCGGTGAGCATCAACACCACGGCTCCCTCCTGGATCAACCCATGCCGGCTCTCCCACCGATCAAGATCCTGTCTGGACAGTCGATAGTCGCGGTTCCCGGTCACCGACGCACGTACGTCGACGACCACAGCCGGTGCGATCAGCTTCTGCAGAGGAATTTCATCGACGGCAAGCCGGCCCTCCGCGAAGTGAAGCGGCGCGTCGATGTGGGTCCCGCCGTGTTCGGACATGGAAAAGTCACCAGAAGCATACCAGTAGCCGTTGGCGGTTCGACCCCAGGCGGCCTTTTCCCAGGTGAATGGCTTGTTGGTCGGCCAGAATATCGTTTCCTCGTCGAGCGCATAGGTCAGATCGATCAGTTTCGAATCATCGATCCCGGCCGATGCCGGCACGGCAGTCCACCACAGAAGCAGGCTCACGCAGATGATCGGCAACAACATCGTCGTCCTCCATCAAGAACACGTCTGGCTTTCGTTTCCTCCGCTGTGTTATCTGACGGCATGGGTAGCCCCACTGTCTTACTGCTGATTCCACCGCTGACGCAACTGAATACCCCCTATCCTTCCACTGCTTATTTGACGGGCTTCCTGCGTGCGAAAGGCGTTTCCTGTGAGCAGGCCGATCTCGGAATCGAGATGGTCTTACATTTGTTCAGCCGAAGCGGGCTGACTCAAGTATTTGATGAACTGCGCCCAAGAAAGGCATCGCTCCATCCGGAAGCGCGGCGGATGCTGGCCGATCGGAGAGCGATTCTCGATCACGTCGATCCCGTCGTGGCATATCTGCAAGGCAAGGCACCATTCCTGACGGATTCCCTTTCGAAGCGCGGGTTTCTCCCTCAGGGTCCGCGATTCCGGACACGTCAGGCATTACCTCGCAGCGCCTCACGAGAAGATATTGCGAAGCAGATGGCAACCTTGTTTCTTGAAGATCTTGCCGATCTTGTTCAGGCGACGGTCACGCCGCATTTCGCCCTCAACCGCTATGGCGAACACATTGCCCGGTCGGCCTCGTCGTTCGATGGGTTACTGGCTGCGATCGAGGAGGTGCCGGGTCTCACCGACCAATTCATGATCGACGCCCTTTGGAACCACGTAGATCAGGTGAAGCCGGATCTCGTGGGCCTATCGGTTCCGTTTCCGGGAAACCTTTATGGAGCGTTTCGCATCGCTCGATCACTCAAGGAACGATATCCAAGCATTGTCATTGCTCTAGGCGGCGGATATGTGAATACCGAATTGCGGCGTCTCTCCGATCCACGCGTCTTCTCGTACGTCGACTTTGTGACTCTGGACGACGGCGAGCGTCCTTTGCTGTCCCTGATCGAGCATTTGAGTGACCAACGGCCCCTCGCGACCCTCTGCCGAACGTATTACCTGGATCAGGACCGAGTGCGGTTCGCTGATGATTCCAGGCTCCCCAACTTCTCGATGAGCGACATGGGTTGTCCAACGTATCGTGGAATGGCGCTCGATCGATATCTGTCCATTTTAGATAGCGCCAACCCCATGCACCGGCTTTGGTCGGACGGTCATTGGAATAAATTGACCGTGGCACACGGCTGCTACTGGAAACAGTGCACGTTCTGCGACGTGGGTCTCGATTACATCAGCCGCTACGAAATCACTCCGACCGAACACCTTGTCCGGCAGATCGAACGGTTGATTGAGGAAACCGGCCGGCACACCTTCCACTTTGTGGATGAGGCCGCGCCGCCGGCGGCATTGAAAGCCCTGGCCATTGCCTTGCTGGAACGTGATCTGCACATTTCATGGTGGGGCAATATTCGCTTCGAAGAGGCGTTCACGCCGGACCTCTGCAGGTTGCTCGCTGCATCAGGCTGTATCGCGGTCACCGCCGGGCTGGAAGCCGCATCCGACCGATTACTCACAAAAATGAAGAAAGGCATCACGGTCGACCAGACCGTACGGGTGGCCGCGGCCTTCAGAGAGGCAGGCATTCTCGTGCACGCCTATCTCATGTACGGTTTTCCGTCGGAAACGCTTCAAGAAACCGTGGATTCCCTCGAGCGCGTCCGCCAACTGTTTGCCACAGACCTGATCCAATCTGCCTTTTGGCACCGTTTCACCGCAACCGCTCATAGTCCCGTCGGCATGAGCCCGAAAGCGAACGGACTGAAAATTCTCGGACCGGAATTCGCAGGCTTTGCCGAAAATGATCTCATCCATCTCGACTCGCGGGGTCAGACGCCAGAATGGCTCGGCGAAGGACTGCG